>JBARAE010000224.1:0-1649 GCA_049791715.1 Micromonospora sp. | reverse complement strand
CTGCCGCAGTGGCTCGCGGTGGCCGCGTTCGGGCGCCGCCGCCGGGCACTGGACCGGGGCTCGGCCCGCGGCTACCCGGTCAGCTCGGTACCGACCAGGCGTGCCACGGAGGTGTTGCGCAACCAGCCGTACGACCTGCCGGTCCCGCCGCCCCTCACGGTCGCCGACGCCCTGGAGACGCTCCGGGACACCGGCGCCCACCAGGGGTTGCTGGTCTCCTGAGCGGCCTGCCCGGGGACGTCCGCCGACCCGGCGCCGCCCGGCCGCGACCAACACCGGCGAAACATCCTCGCGAACACCGCGGTCCGTGATTGAGTACCTACGGAGCGGGAACACCGCTCGCTGCGACGGCCCGATGATGCCGTGTGGCGAGTTGTCGTCGCTCCTGGCGTGCCAGTCACGTAACCCATTTCCGGCCCGGTGCGTGGCCCGACCACGCGCACGACCGGTTTCCCAATCCGGGCGGGGGACCTTCCTGAGGGAGGCGCGGATGTTCGGACAGACCACCACAACCACCACACCACCACCCACCGAGCGGGGCCTGGAGGACCTCGACGCCGCGGCGCTGGCGTACGCGGCACGGATCGAGGGGCTGCCGCCGGAACGGCGGCAGGAGGCGCGGGACGATCTCGTCCGCTTCGCCCTGCCCTTCGCCGGCCGGCTCGCCCGTCGCTACCGGGGCCGGGGGGAACCGCTGGAGGACCTGGAACAGGTGGCCCGTCTGGGCCTGGTGAACGCCGTCGACCGGTACGACCCGGAACGGGGTTCCTTCACGGCGTACGCGGCGATCACCATCGTCGGCGAGATCAAACGGCACTTCCGGGACCGCACCTGGGGCGTGCACGTGCCGCGCCGGCTGCGCGACCTGATCCTCGAGGTGGGGCAGGCGACCGCGGCGCTGACCAGCGAGCTGTCCCGGGCACCGACGGTCGCCGAGCTGGCCGAACGGCTGGAGACGCCCGAGGAGGAGATCCTCGCCGCCCTGGAGTCGGCGGCCGGCTACAGCCCGGCCTCGCTCAACGCGCCGGTCGGCGGGGAAAGCTCGGCCGAGTTCGGCGACCTGGTCGGCGAGTCCGACAACGCGCTCGAGTCGGTCGACGACCGGGTGACCGTCAGCGGGCTGCTGCACCGGCTGCCCTGGCGGGAGCGGCGGATCCTCGCCATGCGTTTCTACGGCAACCAGACGCAGGCCGAGATCGCGGCCCGGTTCGGCATCTCCCAGATGCACGTCTCCCGGCTGCTGTCCCGGGCGCTGACCTGGCTGCGCCAGGCGATGCTCGCGGACGCCCCGCCGCCGTGGCAGAACGGCACCGCCGAGTCCGAGCCGGCGAAGACGAAGATCTCGGTGAAGCAGAACGGCGACCGGGTGGTCGTCGAGGTCGGCGGCGAGGTCGACCGCGACGGCGCGGACCAGTTGCGCAAGGCGATGCTGGAGGCGGTCACGGGGCAGCCCCGCGAGGTGGTGGTCGACCTGGTCGGGGCGGGCGGCTTCGACGCCGGTGGGATCGCCGCGCTGATGGCCGGCCGGGACGCCGCGGCCCGAACCGGGGTGCCGCTGCGGTTGACTCGGGTGCAGCCCGCGGTACGCCGGTCGCTTGCCGCCGCCGGACTGCCGGCGGGCACCGACTGACGGACGTACCCAGAAGGGC
>JBARAE010000223.1:0-5227 GCA_049791715.1 Micromonospora sp. | reverse complement strand
GCCCGAGCCAGCCGGCGAGCCGGTACAGCTCCGCGGCGAGCGCGAGCGCGGTCTCGCCCGGGTCGGTGCCGGGCTCGCTCCAGGCGGCCGGCACCAGCAGCACGCCCGCCTTCCGGTCGGCCTTGAGGTCGACCCGGGCGGTGAACCGCTCGCCCTGCAGGAACGGCAGGACGTAGTAGCCGTACACCCGTTGCGGGGCGGGGACGTAGATCTCGATGCGGTAGCTGAAGTCGAAGAGCCGTTCGGTGCGGGCCCGCTCCCAGACCAGCGGGTCGAAGGGGCTGACCAGGGTGTTGCCGCGGACCCACCGGGGCAGCCGGGCCTGGGCGTGCAGGTACGCCGGCTGCCGCCAGCCCTGCACCGTGACGGGTGTCAGCTCCCCCGCCTCGACCAGCTCGGCGACCGCCCGCCGGGCGCCGGCCAGCGGGAGGCGGAAGTAGTCGCGCAGCTCCGACTCGGCGGCGACGCCGAGCGACCGGGCGGCGACGGACACCAGGGCGCGCCAGGCGTCGGCGTCACCGGGCGTGGGCGTGTCGAGCACGTCGCTCGGCAGCACCCGCTCGGGCAGGTCGTAGCGGCGGGCGAACGAGGTCGTGCGGTCCGCGGCGGTCACCTCACCGGCCCAGAAGAGGAACTCCAGCGCACGCTTGACCGCCGACCAGTTCCACCCCCAGTTGCCGGTCTCCCGGGGCGCGTCGTGCTCGATCTCGGCGGCGGTCAGCGGGCCCCGGGCGGCCACCTCGTCGCGGACCCAGGCGACCAACCCGGGCTGTTCCTGCGCGATCCGGCGCATCCCACCCCAGGACTCCTCCCGGGCCCGGGCCATCCGCCAGCGCAGCGCCGGGTGCAGCCCGACCGGCACCAGCGACGCCTCATGGCCCCAGTACTCGAAGAGTTCGCGGGGGCGCCGGTAGGCCGCAGTGTCGAGCAGGCTGGTCGGATAGGGCCCGAGCCGGCTGTAGAGCGGCAGGTAGTGCGCCCGCTGCAGGACGTTGACCGAGTCCATCTGGATCAGCCCGACCCGGTCGAGCACCCGCCGCAGGTGCCGGCGCGTGGGCGCGCCGGTCGGCGCCGGGTCGGTGAAGCCCTGCGCCGCGAGGGCGATTCGCCGGGCCTGGGCGAGCGAGAGGGATTCCGGTACGGCCATCGTCGGGCACCCTAATCCACCGGTACGACGGCCTTCATTCGGACGCAGCGCCGCCTAGCGGCGCGGAGGCCGAATTATGGCCGCCCGGAGCGGACGCTGGACCGACCGCCCGCCGAGGCATAGAACGGACGGATGCTCACCATTCGCCGGGAGGAACCCGACGACGCCGAGGCGATCGCCGGGGTGCACATCCGCGGCTGGCAGGCCGGCTACGCGGGGATCATGCCGGACGAGGTGCTGCGCCGGCTCAACCTCCGCGCCTGGGCCCAACGGCGCCGGGACCTCGGCACGGCCGACCCGGAGCACCCGTTCACCACCCTGGTCACCGAGGTCGACGGGGTGGTCACGGGCTTCACCACGTTCGGGCCGTACCGGAACAATCAGGACCGGGCCGACCTCGACCCGACGTACGGCGAGATCGTCACCATGTACGTCGAGCCCACCCGGTGGGGCACCGGGACCGGCCGGGAACTGCTGGCCGTGGCCCGGGCGGGCCTGGCCGAGCGCGGCTGGGCCGAGTACCGGCTCTGGGTGCTGGCCGGCAACGTCCGGGCCCGCCGCTTCTACGAGCGGGCCGGCCTGTCACCGGACGGCGAGGAGTCCGCCTACACGGTGCCGCTCTCCGGCGGGCGCGACCCCGTCCGCCTCGCCGAGCTGCGCTACACCGCCTGTCTCCTCGGCTGACCGGGCCGGCTGGGGCTCCCCCGCCGCGCCGGCGGGCCCCTCCGCGCGGTCCGGACCCCCGCCGGTCGGCGTGGCCCAGCGCCGGATCGGCAGGCCGAGCAGCAGCGCCAGGCTGATCCAGACGTAGGTGTTGCTGCCAAGGAAGCCGTCGATACCGGTGAAGTCCTTCTCCCAGGCCCAGACGATCCGGCTGATCCGGAAGCCGTACCCGACGACCGCGGCGGCCAGCAGGAGACGGCGCCGGCGGCCGCGCGCGGGGGCCGCCATGGCGTTGTCGACCAGCAGGATCAGGGCGGGGATCAGCCAGACCAGGTGGTGCACCCAGGTGACCGGGCTGACCAGGCACATCACCGCCCCGGTGAGGGCCAGGCCGGTGGCCTCGTCGCCGGCCGCCACCGCGGCGCGGGAGCGCCACGCCCAGACGGCGAGGGTGGCGAGCACCAGCACCAGCCAGGCCACCGTGCTGGGATGCTCCGGGTGCAGCCGGGCGACCACCCCGCGCAGTGACTGGTTGGAAACGAAGGCCAGCTCGCCGACCCGCGCGGTGTTCCACAACGCCTCGGTCCAGAACTCGCGGGAGGCGTCCGGGAAGAGCGCACCGGCCAGCAGGGTCGCCCCGGTGGCGGCGCCCATGGCGGTGAAGGCGGCCCGCCAGCGCCCGGTGATCAGCAGGTAGACGATGAAAATGCCCGGGGTCAGCTTGATCGCGGTGGCAAGGCCGATGCCGACCCCGGCCCACCGGTTGCCCGCCGGCAGCAGCCGCAGCAGGTCCACCGCGACCAGGAAGAGCAGCAGCATGTTGACCTGGCCGAAGTTGACCGTCTCGCGCATCGGCTCGAACGCGGCGGCGAGGCAGAGCGCCACCGCGACGGCGAACCAGCGGGTCCAGCCGACCCGGCGGGAGATCGGATCCACCAGCCACCAGATCACCACTGTGCTGGTCAGCACGCTGGCCACCACACTCACCCCGGCCGCCGCCGTCCAGGGCAGGTACGCCATGGGCAGCATGACCAGCGCGGCGAACGGTGGATAGGTGAAGCCGTACTGGGTGGGCGGCCGGAGGAAGTCGTAGATCTCCCCGCCGCCGTGCACCCAGAAGGTCAGCGCGCCGTAGTAGACCTGGAGGTCGAAGAAGCCGTGCCGCACGGCCGCGACGGAGAGGAACCACGCCACCGCGACGGCGAGCACCGCCACGCCGACGACCTGCCCGAACGTCCGCCCGGGACCCTGCGCCACCGTCGCCTCCCTCGCCCTGCGTAGGCTCACGTGCCATGGCTCTCGGGTACGTCCGCCCGGCGCGTCCGGAAGACGCCGGCGAGATCGCACGCATCCAGCTCGCGACCTGGCGGGTCGCGTACCGCCGGATCCTGCCTCGGCACGTGCTGGACAACCTGGACGAGGCGTACCTCGCCCGGCGGTGGAGCGCGGCGGTGCAGGAGCCGCCCTCGGGCGCGCACCGCGTGCTGGTCGCCGTCGAACAGGCCGAGCAATCCTATCTGGTGGGGTTCGCCGCATCCGGTCCGGCCGACGCGGAGGCACTCGCTCCCGGGGAGCCGGCCGAGGCGCTGGGCGACGACGTGGCGGCGGTGACCGACCTGCTGGTCGAGCCCCGCTGGGGCCGGCGCGGGCACGGCAGCCGGCTCCTCGCCGCGACCGTCGACCGGTGGCGGGAGGACGGCTTCACCCGGGCGGTGGCCTGGGCGTTCGACGCGGACGCGGCGACCCGGAAGTTCCTCACCAGCACCGGCTGGGAGCCGGACGGCGCGGCCCGGGCGCTGGACGTCGACGACATGCTGGTCCCCCAGGTCCGGCTGCACGTCGCGGTCCCCACCGAGCCGGTCGCCCAGTCCTGACCACCGACCGTCCCGGGTGGGCCCGGCGCGTGTCGGTGGGTGGGCCTACGGTGGCCCCATGACCACGGCGCCGGCGATGGCGGCCACCGACCTGGAGGAGTTCCGGGTCGAGCTGACCGGCTACACCTACCGGATGCTCGGCTCGATCTTCGATGCCGAGGACGCGGTGCAGGAGACCCTGCTGCGGGCCTGGCGCGGCCGAGCCGCTTTCGACGGCCGGTCCAGCCTGCGCACCTGGCTCTACCGCATCGCCACCAATGTCTGCCTGGACCTGCTGCGGGGGCGCGGACGACGCGCCCTCCCGGTGGATCTCGGTGCGCCGATGGCACCGGTCCCCGCGTCGCTCGGCACCCCGACGGGTGACTGGCTGGAGCCGGTCCCGGACGCGGCCGTGCTGGCCGGGGACCCGGCGGAGCTGGCGGTGGCCCGGGAGTCGGTCCGGCTGGCGTTCGTCGCCGCGGTGCAGCACCTCCCGCCCCGGCAGCGCGCGGTGCTGATCCTGCGCGACGTGCTCGGCTGGCACGCCGCCGAGGTCGCCGACCTGCTCCAGGCCAGCGTGCCGGCGGTCAACAGCGCGCTCCAGCGGGCCCGGGCCACCCTGGCCGCGGTCCGCGACGCGGACCGTCCCACCGGTCCCGGCCTCGACGGGCCGGACCGTGACCTGCTCGACCGGTACGTGGAGAGCTTCATCCGGTACGACATCGACGCCCTGGTCGCACTGCTGCGCGACGACGCCGTGCACAGCATGCCGCCCTATTCGATGTGGCTGCGCGGGGCGGCGGACATCGGCCGGTGGCTGCGCGGCCCGGGTGCCGGCTGCCGAGGCTCCCGGCTGGTGCGGATCGCGGCCAACGGCGGTCCGGCCCTCGCCCAGTACCGGCCCGATCCGGCCGGCGGCCACCAGCCGTTCTCGATCCAGCTGCTGGAGTTCTCCGGCGACCGGATCGCCCGGCTCACCCACTTCGTCCAGCCCCGGCTCTTTCCGGTCTTCGGGCTGCCGCCGCGTCTCGACCCCTGATACGCGGTCGCCGCACCGATGAGTTTCGGCCGGCCGCGTCGTCCACCCCTGGTACACCAAGACGAGGAGTGAGATGACCACCGACATCACGGCGACCACGAAGAGAGAATCATGTTCGAGGACACGAAGGCGTTCAGCAGCTTCTCGGTGAACGACACCGGCCACGCGGAACGGTTCTACGCCGACACGCTCGGGCTGCGGGTGTCCCGCGACGAGGCGATGGGCGGACTGCTGACGCTGCACCTCGCCGGGGACCGGCCGGTGCTGGTCTACCCGAAGCCCGACCACACGCCGGCCGGCTACACGGTGCTCAACTTTCCGGTCGACGACATCGACCGGGCTGTCGACGAGCTGACCGCTCGGGGCGTGCGCTTCGCGCGGTACGACGGCATGCCGCAGGACGAGAAGGGGATCATGCGGGACAACGGGCCGTCGATCGCCTGGTTCACCGATCCGGCCGGCAACGTCATGTCGGTCATCGAGCAGGGGTGACCAGTGGCTGGCGGTCCCGGCACGGGGCGGGAC
>JBARAE010000222.1:0-5872 GCA_049791715.1 Micromonospora sp. | reverse complement strand
GTCCTGCTGGCCGCCTGCGGCGACGACGCCGGCGACACCGCCGGCGGCCCGGCACCCAGCACGGGCGGTCCGGCCGTGAGCAACACCGGCGATGCCGAGGGCGGCAACCGGGACACCTCCGGCCCGCTGGCCCGCACCACGGACATCCCGGTCGGCGGCGGCGCCGTCTACGCCAGCAAGGGCGTGGTGATCACCCAGCCGCAGCCGGGGCAGTTCAAGGGCTTCGACCCGATCTGCACCCATCAGGGCTGCCCGGTGTCGAACGTCGACGGCGGCACCATCAACTGCACCTGCCACAACAGCAGGTTCTCCATCGCCGACGGCTCGGTGAAGCAGGGCCCGGCGACGAAGCCCCTCGCCCCGAGAAAGCTGAAGGTGGAGGGCGACCGCATCGCCCTCGCCTGACCCCTCCCGCACCTGCGCCCGCACCCGTTCGTGGTGATCATGGAGTTGGCGGCAGCGGACGAGATCCACATCGCCGCCAACTCCATGATCAGCATGCTGGGGCGCCGCGCGGCGGCGGCGTGGGGTGTCGGGGGTGCGGACTACGCTTGCTGGCGTGGCTGACCCCTCGACCTACCGTCCCGCGACCGGCACCATCCCGGAGTCGCCAGGGGTTTACCGCTTCCGCGACGGCACCGGCCGGGTCATCTACGTCGGCAAGGCGCGAAACCTGCGCAGCCGGCTCAACTCGTACTTCGCCGATCCGGTCAACCTGCACCAGCGCACCCGGCAGATGGTGTTCACCGCCGAGTCGGTGGACTGGATCACCGTCGCCACCGAGGTCGAGGCGCTCCAGCAGGAGTACACCTGGATCAAGCAGTACGACCCGAGGTTCAACGTCCGTTACCGCGACGACAAGTCGTACCCGTACCTGGCGGTTACCGTCGACGAGGAGTACCCGCGGCTGCAGGTGATGCGCGGCGCCAAGCGCAAGGGCGTCCGCTACTTCGGGCCGTACTCGCACGCCTGGGCTATCCGCGAGACGCTCGACCTGCTGCTGCGGGTGTTCCCCGCCCGGACCTGCTCCTCGGGGGTGTTCAAGCGGGCCGGCCAGGTGGGCCGCCCCTGCCTGCTGGGCTACATCGGCAAGTGCTCTGCGCCCTGCGTCGGCAGCGTCTCCGCGGAGCGGCACCGGGAGATCGTCAACGGCTTCTGCGACTTCATGGGCGGCCGCACCGACACCATGGTCCGCAAGCTCGAACGGGAGATGACCGAGGCCAGC
The DNA here is from genome assembly GCA_049791715.1 of Micromonospora sp. Lineage (GTDB taxonomy): Bacteria > Actinomycetota > Actinomycetes > Mycobacteriales > Micromonosporaceae > Micromonospora. Next base: position 4,647 of record JBARAE010000222.1, on the reverse strand, counting down.
GAGCAGTTGGAGTTCGAGCGGGCCGCCCGGCTGCGGGACGACGTCGCCGCGCTGCGCCGGGCGATGGAGAAGCAGACGGTGGTGCTCGGTGACGGCACCGACGCGGATGTGGTCGCCTTCGCCGACGACCCCCTGGAGGCCGCCGTCCAGGTCTTCCACGTCCGCGACGGCCGGGTCCGTGGCCAGCGCGGCTGGGTGGTGGAGAAGACCGAGGAGCTGACCACCGGCGACCTGGTGCACCACTTCTGCACCCAGGTCTACGGCGGCGAGCAGGGCGAGGCGGACGTCCCCCGCGAGCTGCTCGTCCCCGAGCTCCCTGCCGACGCCGACGCGCTCGCCGACTGGCTCTCGGCCCGTCGGGGCAGCCGGGTGTCGCTGCGGGTGCCGCAGCGCGGCGACAAGCGGTCGCTGCTGGAGACCGTGGAACGCAACGCCAAGGACGCCCTCACCCGGCACAAGCTCAAGCGGGCCGGCGACCTGACCACCCGCAGCAAGGCACTCGACGAGATCAGCGACGCGCTCGGCATGCGGACGTCGCCGCTGCGCATCGAGTGCTTCGACGTCTCGCAGATCCAGGGCACCGACGTGGTGGCCAGCATGGTCGTCTTCGAGGACGGGCTGCCGCGCAAGAGCGAGTACCGGCGGTTCATCGTCCGCGGCGCCACCGACGACCTCTCCGCCATGTCCGAGGTGCTGCGGCGGCGCTTCGCCCGCTACCTCGACGCCCGCGCGGAGACGGGGGAGATCGGCGAGGAGACCGCCGGCGACCCGGACCGGCCCGGCATCGACCCCACCACCGGCCGGCCGCGCAAGTTCGCGTACCCGCCGCAGTTGGTGGTGGTCGACGGCGGCGCGCCCCAGGTGGCGGCGGCCGCGCAGGCGCTCGCCGAGCTGGGCATCGACGACGTGGCGCTCTGCGGGCTGGCCAAGCGGCTGGAGGAGGTGTGGCTGCCCGACGACGAGTTCCCGATCATCCTGCCGCGCACCAGCGAAGGGCTCTACCTGCTGCAGCGGGTACGCGACGAGGCGCACCGGTTCGCCATCACCTTCCACCGGCAGCGCCGCTCGAAGCGGATGACCGAGTCGGCGCTGGACACCATCCCCGGGCTGGGGGAGGTGCGGCGCAAGGCGCTGATGCGGCACTTCGGCTCGCTCAAGCGGCTCTCCGCCGCCTCGGTGGAGGAGATCACCGAGGTCCCGGGTGTCGGCAAGCGGACTGCGGAGGCGATCCTCGCGGCGCTCGACGGCGAGGCGAAGGCCCCGGCCGCCGACTGACTGCGGCGACCCGGCCGCTCGGCCTTGATCAACACCGGGTACGCCATGGTGGGGTGTCCGGACCACGGGACATCCCACCATTCGTGATGTGGAGTCGATCAAGGCGCTCGCCTCGGTCGACGCGCGGAGGCGAGCCGAGAGGCTGGGCGCAGACGGCGGTCAGGCCGACTCGGCGAGGACCGTCAGGATCTGCTCGCCGTACTTGGCGAGCTTGTTCTCGCCGACCCCGTTGATCCGGGACAGCTCGGTCAGCGATCCCGGGGCGTCGGTGGCGATCTGGCGCAGCGTGGCGTCGTGGAAGATCACGTACGCGGGCACGCCCTGCTCCTTGGCGGTGGCCGCCCGCCAGGCCCGCAGCCGCTCGAAGAGCGAGGTGGCGGCCGGGGTGAGGTCGGCGACGACGGTCGCCGCGCCGCGCGGCTTCGCCGATCGGCTCGACGGCGACTTCTCGGGCTCCCGGCGCAGGGTCACCGTGCGCCGGCGGCCCAGCACCTCGCCGCTCGTCTCGGTCAGCGCAAGAGTGCCGTAGTCGCCCTCCACGGCCAGCAGGCCCTCGGCGAGCAGTTGCCGGACCACACCGCGCCACTCGGTCTCGCGCAGGTCGGTGCCGATGCCGAAGACGGTCAGCGAGTCGTGGCCGTACTGGGTGATCTTGTCGGTCTGCCGACCGAGCAGGATGTCGATGCAGTGCCCGGCGCCGAACCGCTGGTTGCGTTCCCGGTCCAGCCGGAAGACGGTGGAGAGCAGCTTCTGCGCGGCCACCGTGCCGTCCCAGGACTCGGGCGGGGTCAGGCAGCTGTCACAGTTGCCGCAGGCCGTCGTGGCCGCCTCGCCGAAGTATTCGAGGAGTTGGACGCGGCGACAGCGGACCGTCTCGCAGAGCGCGAGCATCGCGTCGAGGTGGGCGGCGAGGTTGCGGCGGTGCGCGAGATCACCGTCCGACGTCTCGATCATCTTTCGCTGCTGCACCACGTCCTGGAGCCCGTACGCCAGCCAGGCGGTGGACGGCAGGCCGTCCCGGCCGGCGCGGCCGGTCTCCTGGTAGTAGCCCTCGACCGACTTGGGCAGGTCCAGGTGGGCGACGAAGCGGACGTCCGGCTTGTCGATGCCCATCCCGAAGGCGATCGTGGCCACCATGACCAGGCCGTCCTCGCGCAGGAAGCGCTGCTGGTTGGCGGCGCGGGTCGTCGCGTCCAGGCCGGCGTGGTACGGCAGTGCCGGGATGCCGTTCTGCACCAGGAACTCGGCCGTCTTGTCCACGGACGCGCGGGAGAGGCAGTAGACGATCCCGGCGTCGCCGGGGTGCTCGTCGCGCAGCAGGCCCAGCAGCTGCTTGCGCGGCTCCCGCTTCGGCACGATTCGGTACTGGATGTTGGGCCGGTCGAAGCTGGCCACGAAGTGCCGGGCGTCGGTGAGCTTGAGCCGGGTGGCGATCTCGGCGCGGGTGGCGCTGGTCGCGGTGGCCGTCAGCGCGATCCGCGGTACGCCTGGCCACCGCTCGTGCAGCATCGACAGGTTGAGGTAGTCGGGGCGAAAGTCGTGCCCCCACTGGGAGACGCAGTGCGCCTCGTCGATCGCGAAGAGCGCGATGCTGCCGCGTTCGAGCAGTGCGACGGTGGACCGGACCGCGAGGGCCTCGGGGGCGAGGTAGAGCAGGTCCAGCTCGCCGCCCAGGAACGCGGCCTGCACCCTCCTGCGCTCCGCGGGCTCCTGCGTCGAGTTGAGGAAGCCGGCCCGGACGCCGACGGCCGTCAGCGCGTCGACCTGGTCCTGCATGAGGGCGATCAGCGGCGAGACGACCACCGCGACGCCGTCGCGGACCAGCGCGGGGATCTGGTAGCAGAGTGACTTGCCCCCGCCGGTCGGCATCAGCACCAGCGCGTCGCCGCCGGCGACCACGTGGTCGACGACCTCCTGCTGGAAGCCGCGGAAGGCGTCGTAGCCGAACACCCGGTGCAGCACCCGCTGGGCGTCCTCGGTCCGCAGATCGGTGGGGGAGACCATCCGCGGATTCTACGAGCCGACCCCGACACCGCCGGCCCACCGAACCGCCCGGGCGCTGCGTGGCCGGCACAGCGGGACCGGGCGAAACGGACAACGCCGTGTTCCGGCTGTCACCCCGTGGAATTCCGGTCGGGGTCGGAACGGTTAAAGTCGCTGACTGACCATGCGCGGCCGACCGGCCGCGGCGCCACGGCTGGGGGTAGCGGGTGAGCGAGGCGCGTACGGCGGAGAACCGGGTGCCGGGCGAGACACCGGGGGCGGACCCCGCCCTCGGGCAGCCCGTGCCGACCGAGGCGGACACCACCCTCGTGGTGGTCACCGGCCTCTCCGGCGGTGGCCGCAGCACGGTGGCCCGGGCCCTGGAGAACGTCGGCTACTACGTGGTCGACAACCTGCCCCAGGCGCTGATGCTGGACATGGCCGAGCTGGCCTTCAAGGCCGGCGGCGCCGCCCGGCGTACGGCGATGGTGCTCGACGTCCGCTCGCGCGCCTTCTCCACCGACCTGGCCGGCGCCATCCGCGAGCTCAAGGTCCGTGGTTTCTCCCCGCGGGTGGTCTTCGTCGACGCCGACGACGAGGTGCTGATCCGGCGCTTCGAGAGTGTCCGGCGGTCGCACCCGCTGCAGGGCGAGGGGCGGCTGGCCGACGGCATCGCGGTCGAGCGGGCCCTGCTGGAGGAGGCCCGGGACCAGGCCGACGTGATCATCGACACCAGCCACCTCAACGTGAACCAGCTCCGCCGCCGGGTCGAGGAGCTCTTCGGCGGCGAGGACGCGCGCCGGCTGCGGATCACCGTGCTGTCGTTCGGCTTCAAGTACGGCCTGCCGCCGGACGCCGACTTCGTGATGGACGCCCGGTTCCTGCCCAACCCGTACTGGGTGCCCGAGCTGCGCGAGCACACCGGCCGGGAGGAGGCGGTCAGCTCGTACGTGCTGGGCCAGGAGGGCGCGGACGCCTTCGTGGCCGGGTACGCCGACCTGGTCAACGCCACCACCACCGGTTTCGAACGCGAGGGCAAGCGCTACCTGACGGTCGCGGTGGGCTGCACCGGAGGCAAGCACCGCAGCGTCGCCATCGCCGAGGAGCTGGCCGCGCGGCTCCGCCAGTCCGGCATCGCCGCCAACGCCCAGCACCGCGACCTGGGGCGGGAATGACCCGGACCAGGGTGGTCGCCTTCGGCGGCGGGCACGGCCTCTCGGCGTCCCTGCGGGCGCTGCGGCACTGCGTACCGGATCTCGACCTGGACATCACCGCGGTCGTCACCGTCGGGGACGACGGGGGTTCCAGCGGTCGGCTGCGGGCCGAGCGCGGCGGGCTGCCCCCGGGCGACCTGCGGCAGGCGCTGGTGGCGCTGGCCGGGGAGCACCC
>JBARAE010000221.1:0-2715 GCA_049791715.1 Micromonospora sp. | reverse complement strand
GCCAGCGCCCGCCCGGCGAGCGTCGCCACCGGCTCGGGCAGCTCGGCGGCGATCCCTCGCCAGCTGCGCCAGCGGCCCGGCAGCGCCTCGGCGTCGGCCACCTCCACCGCCCAGGCCGGTACGCCGGCGAGCGTGCCGACCGGCACCCAGGCGGTGTCGGCGGGCAGGTCGGCGACCCGGGGGAAGCCCCCGTCCGGGCCGGTCAGCAGCTTGCGCCCGGCCACCGGAAGAGCGATGTCGGTCGGGCCGGGTGTGACGGTGCGGTCGGCCCCGGGCAGGAAGCCGGAGCGGACGCCGTCGGGCGACGGTCCGGTCATGAGGTGGCGGTGCGGCGGTCCACCACGCCCGCCCCGGGCGGCACGTCGAAGGCGGTGGCGTCGACCGTCTCCGAGTAGCGGATCAACGCCAGCTCCGCCGGCTTGCCCTGCAGCGTGCCGGCGAAGCTGCCCAGCACCCCTTCGGTGGTGACGCAGGCGGTGAAGCGGTCGCCGGACCGGGTGACGTCCACGCAGGTGGCGTGGTGCCCGGCGAGGGTGGTGTCGCTCTGCGTGATGGTCGCTGCGGGGTCCAGGGCGGCCTCGGTCAGCAGCCCGATCACGGCCGGCGGGGTGACCAGCCCGCGCTTGCCGACCTCGGTGTACACGACGACCGAGGGCTTGCCCGCGGTCAGCACCGGGGGCTGCACCGTGCAGGAGGTGTGCCCGGCGGCCGTGTCGCATCGCGTGACCGCCTGCTGGGTGACGGTGATCTTGCCCTCCGGCCAGGTGTACGCCGAGCGCAGCGGCTCCTTCGTCTGGGCGATCGAGGCGGCCCGCCCACCGGCGAGCTGGTAGTCGGCGATCCAGGTCTGCTCCAGCGCCCGGTCCATCCGGGCGGCGAGGTCGTTGACCAGGTCGGCCCGCCCGAGGGCCTGTCCGGCGTCCTCCATGGTCTGGCATCCGGTGACCGTGAGCGACGCGATGACCGAGGTGGCGAGCACGCGGAGGGTGGTCGAGACGGCGGGCATGATGCCCAGCCTTGTCGATCGGGGCAACCTCGTGCAAACCCGTTGTCGGTTGACGCCCGCTAATCCGGGAATGTCCGTGTCAACCGCCGTCCGGGACGGGATTCGGGTCGGGCTCGGTGCGCCGGCGGGACACCGGGTGGAGACGTACGAGCGGGCGCCGCCCGATACGCTGCGTTCAACACGTGCCTCAGCCGCACCGTCGCGGCCCATACCGGACCGGAACACACAAACGAGGAGCGACTCAGTGGCAACCATCGAGGGAATCGTCGCCCGGGAGATTCTCGACTCGCGGGGCAACCCGACGGTCGAGGTCGAGGTCGGGCTCGACGACGGCACGATCGCCCGCGCCGCCGTGCCCTCCGGCGCCTCCACCGGCGCGTTCGAGGCGATCGAGCTGCGTGACGGTGACAAGGACCGCTACCAGGGCAAGGGCGTCGAGAACGCGGTCGCCAACATCGAGGACAAGATCGTCGACCAGCTCATCGGGTACGAGGCCAGCGAGCAGCGGCTGATCGACCAGAAGATGCTCGACCTCGACGGTACGGACAACAAGGCCGAGCTCGGCGCGAACGCGATCCTGGGGGTTTCGCTGGCGGTGGCCAAGGCGGCGGCCGGCAGTGCCGAGCTGAGCCTCTTCCGCTACCTGGGCGGCCCGAACGCGCACCTGCTGCCGGTGCCGATGATGAACATCCTCAACGGTGGGGCGCACGCCGACTCCAACGTCGACATCCAGGAGTTCATGATCGCCCCGATCGGCGCGCCCAGCTTCCGCGAGGCGCTGCGCTCCGGTGCCGAGGTCTACCACGCGCTGAAGTCGGTGCTGAAGAAGAAGGACCTGTCGACCGGTCTCGGCGACGAGGGCGGCTTCGCGCCGAATCTGCCGACCAACGCGGCCGCGCTGGACCTGATCGCCGAGGCGGTGGAGAAGGCGGGCTACCGGCTCGGCACCGACATCGTGTTCGCCCTGGACGTGGCCGCCACGGAGTTCTTCGCCAACGGCAGCTACACCTTCGAGGGCAGCACCAAGTCCGCCGAGGAGATGAGCAACTATTACACCAAGCTCATCGGCGACTACCCGATCGTCTCCATCGAGGACCCGCTCTCGGAGGACGACTGGAGCGGCTGGGCCACCCTGACCGCGGCGATCGGCGACCGGATCCAGATCGTCGGCGACGACCTCTTCGTCACCAACCCGCAGCGGATCGCCCGCGGCATCGCCGAGAAGGCCGCCAACGCGGTGCTGGTGAAGGTCAACCAGATCGGCTCGCTCACCGAGACGCTGGATGCGGTGGACCTGGCCCACCGGGCGGGCTTCATGTGCATGATGAGCCACCGTTCCGGCGAGACCGAGGACACCACCATCGCCGACCTGGCGGTCGCCACCGGCTGCGGCCAGATCAAGACCGGCGCCCCGGCCCGCTCGGACCGGGTGGCGAAGTACAACCAGCTCCTCCGGATCGAGGAGGAGCTGGCGGACGCGGCGCGGTACGCCGGGGCGGGTGCGTTCCCGCGTTACCGTTCGGCCTGACGCGACGAAGATCCGGGGGAGGGGTGTGACGATGCAGCAGCGCCGCACACCGGGTGGTCAGCGTCCCGCCCGTCGGCCGGGTCAGCCCGGCCGGTCGGGTGGGACCCGGGCCCGGTCGTCGGTCCGTGAGGGCGGTGTCCGCGCCGAGCCGCGTGGCACCACCGGCCGGGCGGCCGCGCCC
>JBARAE010000220.1:0-3927 GCA_049791715.1 Micromonospora sp. | reverse complement strand
GAATCGGTATCCCGCGCGCCGCCCCTCACCTCAGACGGGGTGATCATGGACTTGGCGGCAGAGGGGAAGATCCACAACGCCGCCAAGTCCATGATCACCGGGAGGACGGCGGCCCGGTCAGGCGGCGGCCACCGGGCGACCGCAGCTCGGGAGCGGGTGCAGGACGATGCGGGCGGGCAGCCGGCGCGGCCACTCGTTGCGGGGCCACGAGCCGTCGACGATCACATGCACCGTCCGCTCCTCGGCGCCGCTGAGCCGCAGCACGAAGTCGCGGGGGAGCGGCGGGTCGACCGAGGGTGTGGTGATCATGAACCGCACCCGGCCCCGGGAGGAGACCGCGGAGATCACGTCCGCCGCCGGCATGGTGCCCCGCAGGCGTACCCGGCCGATCCAGTAGACCTCCGCCAGGTGCTCCTGGGCGGACCGGGTGATGGCCGGGTACACGCTGCGCACCCAGCGCTCGACCGCGCCGACGCAGAGCCCGCAGGCCCGTTCCCGAGGCTCCCGCGGACCCAACCCCCAGGCCCGCAGGTACGCCCCGACCGTGCCGGGGTCCATCGCGAGATCGAACCGGCGCTGGATGAGGGTGGTCAGGCTCTGTCGCGTCCAGAGCTCCTCGTCCAGGCCGAACTCGTCGGGGTGGACGCCCCGCAGCACGTCGATCAGTTCGAGTTCCTGTTCGCGGCTGAGCGTTCCCGACTCGCCCTGCCGCAGTCCGCGACGGACGGCTGCCACCGCTCCGTCACCGCCGATGGTGTGGCGCCGGCACCAGCTCGTGACCGAACGCCCTGCGTCTCTGAGTGCAACCCCCACGTCCTGCGCAACGAGGCCGAATCGCAACTGGTCACGATATGTGGGGAGAAAGTTCTTCAAGCGTCGCTATGGGTCGGAGGCCGTGATATGCGCTTACACCGCATTACGGACAAAGGCCCCCGACAGGCGAGAGGCCCGCGTCGTCACGACGCGGGCCTCTCGAGACGCAAGAGAGGGAGTCAGCCGCCCAGCCGCTTCAGCGCCGCCTGCAGGTTGGTCAGATCCGTCTGCTGCGTGTTCTTCATGATCTGGGCGACCGCCAGCACGTCGTCGTCGTGCCCCTCGTCGAGGATCCCCTGGATCATGTGGATCCCGCCGAGGTGGTGGCGGATCATCATCTGCAGGAAGAGCACGTCGAGCTCGTGCCCCTTCGCCGCGCGCAGCTTGGCCATCTCCTCCGGGGTGGCCATGCCGGGCATCAGGCCGTCGTGCACCTGCCCGGCGCCGTCCGGCATCCACGCCATCGGCGGCTGGTCGCCGGTCGGGTCCAGCCCCCACGAGCGCAGCCAGGTCTGCATGGTGCCGATCTCACCCTGCTGTCCGGTGGCGATGTCCCCACCGATCTGGCGCACCTCGGAGTCCTCGCCGCGCTGGAAGGCGATCAGCCCCATCTCGACCGCCTGCGCGTGGTGGCTGGTCATGTCCCGGGCGAAGCCCGCCTCGGCGGAGCTGTTGTCCGGCCGGGTGAGCGTCGGGGTCAGCAGGCCGCCGGCGTACCCGAGGAGGAGGCCGACCACGACGGCGGCGGCCAGCGCCAGCGTGCCGAACCGGCGCGCCGACCCCCGGCCACCGTCGTCGGTGGCCGGGCCCTCGTCGAGCGCGCTGTCCGTCGTCGCGGGAGCAGTCATCGGTCGTCCTTACTGGGTGGGCTGGTCCATCTGGTCGCCCATGTCACGCGGCGTGGTGCCGGTCGCGGTGACGCCCTGGGCGCAGTTGGCGTTCGGGCCCTCGACCGAGGCGTTGACCCGCAGGGTCTTGATGAACTCGTCGATCCGCGAGTCGTCGGCGTTGTCGACCTTGAGCTGGAAGCCCCAGGCCTGCAGCGAGATCGGCTTGTCCAGCCCCTCGTACGGGCTGAGCATCAGCTTCTCCTTGCCCTGGACCTTCGCCTTGAGCTTGGCCACCTGGTCGGCCGGCAGATCGGGGCGGTAGGTGATCCAGACGGTGCCGTGCTCCAGGCTGTGCACCGCGTGCTCGTTCGCGATCGGCGCGTCGTAGACGTCGCCCATGCAGTTCTGCCAGGCCGGGTTGTGCGGGCCGCCGACCGGCGGGGTGATCGTGTACTTGATCGAGCCCTGCTGGTGCTGGCCGCCCTGGACGAGCTGCTTGTCCTTCTTGCGGAAGTCGACGATGCCGCTGATCGCGTCCGCCCGCTCGCTCCAGGGCTTGGAACCCTGGATCGCGGCGTACGCGCCGTATCCGATGATGCCGGCGGCGATCACGCCGACCGCGACGAAGAGCGCGATCGGGCCCCAGGAGCGGCCCTGGCTCACCTTGACCGGCGCGACCGGCTTGCGGCCCTTGCCGCCGGCGGTCGGCCGCGGGGTGCCCTTGCCGGCCCCGGCCTTCCCGCCGGCCGTCTTGTCGGCAGCGGCCGGCCGGCCGGCGGCCGGCTTCTTGCCGGTGCTGACCACGGTCGGACGGCGTTCCGGGCCGCCCGGGGTGCTGATGCTCATCGTGCCTCGTCAGGTCGGTCGGTCAGGGGGGCTGGCGGGCCGGTTCACATGCTGGGTCGCCGCCGCGGTGCCCGAGTCTACCCCCGATAACATGGATCGGTGACTCCCGCAGAACTCGCCGAGGTCGTCCTCTCCGCAGCCCACGCCGTCTTCGCAGACCGGGGACTGGATCGCTCCGCGCTGCCCGCGCAGACCACCGTCGAGCGACCCCGCAACCCCGAGCACGGCGACTACGCCTCGACGCTGGCGCTGCAGCTCAGCAAGAAGGTGGGCGTCCCCCCGCGGGAGCTGGCCGCCGCCCTGGCCGAGCAGCTCGGTCGGGCACCGGGGATCAAATCGGTGGAGATCGCCGGGCCGGGCTTCCTCAACATCCGGCTCGACGCGGCGGCCGCCGGGCAGCTCGCCAAGGTGATCGTCGAGGCCGGACCGGCGTACGGCCGCAGTGACGCCCTCGCCGGCCAGAAGATCAACCTGGAGTTCGTCTCGGCGAACCCGACCGGCCCGGTGCACATCGGTGGTGTCCGCTGGGCCGCCGTCGGCGACGCGCTCAGCCGGCTGCTCCGCGCCACCGGCGCCGAGGTCGGCACGGAGTACTACTTCAACGACGCGGGCTCCCAGATCGACCGGTTCGCCCGGTCCCTGCTCGCCGCGGCGAAGGGTGAGCCGGCCCCGGAGGACGGCTACGGCGGCGCGTACATCGCGGAGATCGCCACCGAGGTGCGCAACCGCCGCCCCGACGTGCTGGAGCTGGACGACGCCGCGGCCCAGGAGGTGTTCCGGGTCGAGGGCGTCGCGCTGATGTTCGACGAGATCCGGTCGTCGGTGCGCGACTTCGGCGTGGAGTTCGACACCTACTTCAACGAGAAGGACCTGCACGACCGGGGTGAGCTGGACCTCGCCCTCAACCGGCTGCGGGAGCAGGGCCACATCTTCGAGGCCGAGGGTGCCACCTGGCTGCGCACCACCGACTTCGGCGACGACAAGGACCGGGTGCTGCGCAAGTCCAACGGCGAGTGGACGTACTTCGCCGCCGACTGCGCCTACTACCTCGACAAGCGCGAGCGCGGCTTCGAGCGCGTGGTGATCATGCTGGGCGCCGACCACCACGGCTACATCGGCCGGATGAAGGCGATGGCCGCCTGCTTCGGCGACGACCCGGACCGCAACCTGGAGATCCTCATCGGCCAGCTGGTCAACCTGCTGCGCGACGGTGCCCCGGTGCGGATGAGCAAGCGGGCGGGCACCGTGGTCACCCTGGAGGACCTGGTCGACGCGATCGGCGTGGACGCCGCCCGGTACGCGCTGGCCCGCTACTCCAGCGACTCGCCGATCGACATCGACGTGGAGCTGTGGACCCGGGCCACCCGCGACAACCCGGTCTACTACGTGCAGTACGTCGCGGCCCGCACGGCCAGCGTCGGGCGCAACGCCGCCGAGG
>JBARAE010000219.1:0-3655 GCA_049791715.1 Micromonospora sp. | reverse complement strand
ACCCCCGGCGGGACGGCGTCCGAACCGGGATCGGGTGCCAGCATCAAGGTCACCTGCTCCGGTGGCACCCCCCCGGTCACGAACCGGCGGGCGAATCGGATGGCGTCGTCAACCGGCCCGACGAGGCTCCACTCGCTCCCAACCGCGTATCGCTCGATGCCGACACCGACCACGTGGACATCGCGGGGATCATGGTCGGGGCCCATGGCTCACTCCTCATCGGCTGTGCGACGGCCTGGTACGGCCACAGCGGCCGCCCTCGAGACCACCCCCACCGGCCACTTCTCCGTCAGCTCGACCCACGGCCCCAGAGCGATGCCCGAGTACGCCATGAGGTTATCCGTGCCCTCGGCAACCTCCAGCATGTACACCCCCACGTCACCCCGTCGCGGGCGCATGGTTGCCCACGACCCGCGTGGTGGAAGCTCGCCGAAATCGAAGGTCCACTGCGGGACCGTACCTGAGACCAGACATGGCGACTGTCCGCATCGCGACCGAGGGCCTGTTGCGTTGCCCGTGTCCGGGGACCCAGGCACGCTTGATGGGTGCAGCTGTCGAGCCGTCGTCGCCGTTGGTCGCCGCCGAGGTCGGCGTTCACCGGGTTCCGTTTCCCGGCGGAGGTGATCGTCGTCGCGGTCCGCTGGTACCTGCGCTACAACCTGTCCTACCGGGATGTGGAGGAACTCCTGGCTGAGCGCGGTGTCGAGGTTGACCACGTCACCGTCTTTTGGTGGGTGCAACGGTTCACCCCGTTGCTGGCAGACGCGGCCCGGTTCGCTCGCCACTCGCCCGGTGACCGGTGGTTCGTCGACGAGACTTACGTCAAGGTCAACGGCGTGTGGCGCTACGTCTACCGGGCGGTCGACCAGCACGGGCAGGTCATCGACGTGCTCGTCTCGGCCCGCCGTGATGCCGCCGCTGCCCGGCGGTTCTTCCGGAAGGCCCTGCGGGTGCTGAAGGTGACACCCAGCGAGGTCGTCACCGACGCCGCCCCGGTCTACCCCGCCGTGCTCGACGACCTGATCCCCTCGGCCTGGCACCATGTCGAGCGGTACGCGAACAATCCGATCGAGGCCGATCACAGTCAGCTCAAGCAGCGGTTACGACCGATGCGTGGGCTCCGGACCGACCGGACCGCACAGGTGATCATCGCCGGACACGCGTTCATGCAGAATCTCCGCCGCGGACACTACGAACTCGGGCTCGACAGTCAGCCCAAGCTCCGAGTCGCTTCGGCGTTCAGTGAACTCGCTCGGGTGGTCTGACCGCGGACCCGACCCGGGCGTACCACGTCTCCCGATCAGATAATGCAACGGCGCCGGCGTTCCAGGTACTGGTCATGGCCCCGGTGGGGCTGGCCGTCTCGCACACCGCGGGCGACGCCCCGCCCCGCTGGCGACTGCTCACCCAGCCGCTCCGCACACCGGTCGCGGTGGCCTGCGGCCTGGGCGTGCTGGTCGCGGCCACCGGCGTGGACCTGCCGTCGCTGGTGCGGGAACCGGTCAAGCTCACCGCCGCGCTCGCGGTTCCCGCGGCGTTGCTCGCGTACGGCATGAGCCTGCACGGCGCACCCCGCCCCGCCTCCGGCGACAGCGCCCCCGGGTGTGGCTCGCCGTGGTCTCAGGCCCTCGTCCAGCCTGCGCTGGCCTACGGGCTCGGCCGGTGGGTCGCCGGCCTCTTGGGGGTGGCGTTGCTGGCGGTCACCGTCACCTCGGCCCTGCCGACGGCGCAGAACGTGTTCGTCTACGCCTCGTCCTACGACCGAGGCACGCTGCTGGCGCGGGACGTCGTGCTGCTCACCACCGTCCTGTCCGTTCCCGTGCTCGTCGGGATCGCCGTGCTGCTCGGCTGATCGCTATATCGTAGGGATATCAACCCATACCCGAGCAGACTAGGGCAGACATCGTCGTGGGCTCCTAGCGTGGGGAGTGTGATCGTGGCGAGGAGCGGCCCGAGCGAGGACTGGGACGTCGTCCTCATCGGCGGCGGGATCATGAGCGCCACCCTCGGCGTGCTGCTGAGCGAGGTGCAGCCGGACTGGCGGATCGCCGTCGTCGAACGGCTCGACGAGGCTGGGCTCGAGAGCTCCCACGCCTGGAACAACGCCGGCACCGGCCACGCCGGGCTCTGCGAGTTCAACTACACCCCGCGGCGGCCCGACGGCACGGTGGACGCGTCGAAGGCCGTGCGGATCGGCGAACAGTTCGTCTCATCTCTGGTGTTCTGGGCCCGTCTCGTGGAGCGGGGGGTGCTCGGGCCGCCCGAGGCGTTCATCCGCTCGGTTCCGCACCTCGGCTTCGGTCGCGGTGCGGACGGCGTGGCGTACCTGCAGGCCCGGTGGGAGGCCTTGCGAGGCCACCCGCTCTTCGCCGACCTGGAGTTCAGCGAGGACCGCGACGTCCTCGCCTCGTGGCTGCCGCTGATGTTCGAGGGCCGGAACGGGAACGAACCGGTGGCGGTCACCCGCTCGGCGCAGGGCACCGACGTCGACTTCGGCGTCCTCACCCGACAGCTGCTGTCGGCCCTGCGGCAGCGCGGCGGCGTCGTGCGAACGCGCCAGGAGGTCACGGCCCTGCGCCGGCATGGGAGGACCTGGGTGGTGCAGGTCCGCGACCGCAGGACGGGGCATCGCCGGCGGCTGCGGGCGTCATACGCCTTCGTCGGGGCCGGCGGCGCCACGCTGCCGCTGCTGCAGTCGGCCCGGGTCCCGGAGATTCGGCGGTACGGCGCCTTCCCGATCAGCGGCCAGTTCCTGCGCGCGGACCGGCCCGAGCTGGTGGCCGCCCACCGGGGAAAGGTGTACGGGCATGCCGCTCCGGGCGCCCCGCCCATCTCTGTCCCGCATCTCGACCTGCGGGTGGTGGACGGGCAGGAGGCGCTGCTCTTCGGACCGTTCGCGGCCTTCTCACCCCGCTTCCTCACCCGGGGCCGGCTGACCGACCTCGTGCGATCGGTCCGGCCCGGCAACCTCCCCGTCCTGGTGGCCGCAGCGCGGGACAACCGCTCGCTGGTGACCTACCTGATCCGGCAGGTGACCCAGTCCGCGGATGCCCGAACGGCCGCGCTGCGCCGGTTCGTGCCGTCGGCGCGCGGGGACGACTGGACGCTGATGACCGCAGGGCAGCGCGTTCAGGTCCTCAAGAAGACCGGCGGCCGCAGCCCGGTCGGCTTCGGCACCGAGATCGTCACCTCCGCGGGTGGCTCCCTGGCCGCCCTGCTCGGCGCCTCGCCCGGTGCCTCGACCGCCGCGTCGACGATGCTCGACTTGCTCGCGGCGAGCTTTCCGCAGCGCATGCCGGAGTGGGCGCCACAACTGGACCGGCTCGCGCCGTCGACGCAGACGGTGCGGCAGCTCGGCCCCGACCGGCTCGGCGAGGAGGTGACGCGGGCTCGCCGGGTGCTCGGGCTGCTGCCGGGGTGAGCACGACGGTCCACGGGAAGGGAGCGGCGGCCTCGTGACCGGCGACCTCATCGGCCGGCTGCGCACGCGGTCGGGCCCTCCGGCGTGATCAGCGACCCGGACGAGATGGCCGGCTACCTCACCGACTGGCGCCACACCGACTCGGTCGGTGCCGGCTGGCACCCACCACGAAGATCCGGTCGACCGTGCCGCCCAAGCCGCGCAGCAGACGCAGCACCGACTCGGGATCCATGC
>JBARAE010000218.1:0-15332 GCA_049791715.1 Micromonospora sp. | reverse complement strand
ACGCTGTCGAGGGCGCCTACGACATCACCGACGACAACATCATGATGCGCAGCGGCTCGGAGTCCGGCGGCATCGCCTGGGACGGGGTCGCCCAGGTAAGGGACACCCCTGAGTTCTGGATCGTGTACGTCGGCCGGATGCCGGCGACCGTGATCCCACGCCGCTTGATGTCCGCCGAGGACGCCGAGACGTTGCGAGCCTATATGGCCAAACGTGGGCTGCTCCAGCTCCGGTGAACTCATTTGCCGCGAAGCGCTCGTCACCCAAGCGCCGTCGGCGCCGGTCGGCGGCGTCCGGATGTGCCGATGTGCGGACGTTCCGATCGGCCGATGTGCGTGTCTACCCCGGCCAGAGGCTCAGATGTGACCAGCGCCTATTCCCTGCCCGCGACCATCACGTATCCCTCGGCCTCGGGGTTGAACGTCCGGCGGACCTCCAGAGGCTCGCGTCAGTCGCGACAACGTCCAGGCCAAGACTGGCGAGGCCAACCGCGAGCTGGCCGGTCCCACATGCGCAGTCCAGGACGCGGGAGTTGGGCGGAAGGGACTTCACGAGGTCGCCGAATGCCGCGACTGAGTCGGCCGTAGTGGACAGCCTGCGTATCAAGCTTGTGCGTATCGCCGCGACGACCGGTCCACGTGACGACAGCGGATGCGAACATGTCGTCCGTGGATGTTGTCTCCTGGACTGCGGCCAATCGGTCGGCGTAGTCACGCACCAGCCGGCGCCGCCGGATCACCTCGGCACAGTCGAAGCCGAGATTGTGTCAGTCGCCTACTCTCGGGGCCCCCCACATTGACAGGCAGAACGGGTGCCCGGCCGGGTCGGCGTACACGAAGCAGTGGTCGGCGTTGGGCTGATGCTCGAATCGGGTAGCGCCGGCCGCTAGCACACGCGCTCCGGTCGCCTCCAGGTCGTCGACGAAGAACTCGAGGTGCATCTGCATCCCCACCTCGCCATCTGGCCAGGTGGGTGGCCGGTAGTCGTCGATCTGCTGGAACCCGATGTCACCGT
The DNA here is from genome assembly GCA_049791715.1 of Micromonospora sp. Lineage (GTDB taxonomy): Bacteria > Actinomycetota > Actinomycetes > Mycobacteriales > Micromonosporaceae > Micromonospora. The sequence goes on along the minus strand of JBARAE010000218.1, from coordinate 14,318 downwards.
TCGGCCCTTCTACGAGCGCCCAGTACTCGTCGCCCTTCGCGACGCCGCCGGTGATCTCGGCGTAGAACCGCGCGAGCGCGATCGCGTCGGGCGCATTGACCGTCGTCCCGCTGAGCCTGATCAGGTCCGACATCAACCGATCTCCATCTGCTGGTAGGTGGGCGTGAGCTCTTCCCAGTGTTCCTTCCAGCCGGGCGCCCCGGCATCGGAGCTCCAGCCCTCCGGATGGACCGGGCCGTCGACCTCCAGCGACCGACCGAGATCCTCGAGGTGGACCCGCCAACCAGAGGCGTGGAACGGGAGGTGCGTCATCGGCAGGCCGCGCTCCTCGACCACCAGCCGGGTCTTGGAGCCCTCCTCGGTCAGCCACGCCTCGATCTGCCCCTCGTCGTCCGTGCCCGGCTCCGTCGTCAGCAGCAGGTGGTGGGGCGCATCGCACACCTCGATGCGCGCCGGACCGGTCCAGCTGCTCGTGAAGACGGCCTGGATCGTGCCGCCGACCTGCATGTCGCCGTCGACCCGGGCGATCCAGCGGGCCAGCCGCTCGGGCGTCGTACACGCCTGCCAGAGGTCGCCGATGTCCGTGTCGTAAAGGTCCTCGACCCGGACTGCTCCGCGGGTCTCGTCGAGTGTTCGCATCGTCGCGATCGTGGTCATCGTCGTGCCTTCTTTCCTCGTGCGATCTCGGTATGGAGGGCGTCGAGCCGGTTCTCCCAGAGCCGGCGGTACTGTCCCAGCCACTCGTCGACCTCGACGAGCGCCTCCGGGCGGAGTGTGTAGATCCGGCGCTGCGCGTCCTGGCGTACGTCGACCAGCCCGGCCTCCCGGAGCACGCGGAGATGCCGGGACACGCCCGGGCGAGCGATCGGGAGAGCCTCGGCCAGCTCTCCTGCACTCGCCGGGTGGTCGCGAAGAATCTCGAGAACCGTGCGCCGGCTCTCGTCTGCCAGCGCGTGCAACACCGCATCCATGACGCTAATGTAACCATCCGGGTACGTACCCGCAAGGTTACATTCGATGAAGAAGTGTCGTGTTCGGGCGGTTCAGATATGACAGTGGCAGTCGACACCGAGATCACCGCGCTGTTGCAGTGCCTCCAGAGGCAGCGAAACCACGTGCTGGGTGCCGTGGAAGGACTGAGCGATGAGGCGCTGCGGCGCCCCGTGCTGCCCTCTGGGTGGAGCTGCCCGGGGATGGTGCAACACCTCACGCTGTCGGTGGAGCGTTTGTACTTCCGTGCCGTTGTGGCTGGGGACCCGGAGGTCATCGACATGGTGGGCAGCCAAGACAGCGCATGGCAGGTAGCTCCGGGACTGCCCGCCGGCGATGTCCTTGACTGCTATCGCCATGAGGCTTCGCTGGTGGATGCCGTCATCGCCGCCTCATCTGCCGATGCCGACTTGGCCTGGTGGCCCTTCCCCGGGAGTGAGTGGCGCCTGCACACCCTTCGAGATGTCCTGCTCCATGTGATCACTGAGACCGCCTGCCACGCCGGACACCTCGACGCGGTTCGCGAACTCATCGACGGGCAACAGTGGCTGGTGAACACCTAACCAGTAGCCCTGGCTCCGCGCTTCGACTCCCGTGCGGCCGAACCCTGTTTGCGCCAATCCGGTCCCCATGTCAGCCCTGGTGACCACTGTGACGGCCAACCGGATCTGCCGCGATCAGCGCGCTGAGGGTGTCGCATATCAGTTGCCGGACGACTGTCGCGTATCAGTCGACGGAGGGCACTGCCGAGGGGACACGCTCCCGAGGCCCGCAGCAGGTCGCCGCATGGTCGGTGGCTCGGTCAGCAGCGCCTGGAGGAGGCGCATCTTCACTGCACCAGTTGGTGGGCGCTGACGAAGTCGTACGGGGCGAGCGGGCCGATCAGCCGCATCCGGATCAGATCCCGCCGCTGGTCGGCGAAGTCTTCCAGCGTCCGGACGAAATCCTCCTCGTTGGCCCCCACGAGGAACGCGACGTTGAGGGCATCCAGCTCGTGGCTCGGCACCCGAGGAGCGGTGAGCACCGCGTACGGGGTGAGCGTCTCGATCAGCTCACGGCTCTCCGCCTCCCGGCGCAGTTCCACCCCTTGGCTGATCATCTCGCCGAGCCGGATCCGCTGCTCCCGGGTCGTCGTTTCCGGCCGGCCCCGCACCTGCTCGGCCAGCTCGGCGGCGCCCCGGTTGGCGGCCAGGATCTCGCTGATCAGCTCCTGCTCGTCGAAACGGCCATGCACGGTGTACTGGATCAGGTCCTCGAACTCGTTCAGGGTTGTGGCGAACCTGTCGTGGTGTGCCTCCAGCAGCTGGTGGACCGCTTCCGCACTGGTCACCACGGTGCCGAACCGGACCGGTAGCACGGGCGCTACCGCCGCTGTGCCTCCAGCAGCCGCTGGTACGCGGTCAGGTCGGCGGGCCGGCCCAGCGACTCCTCCAATCCGGCCTCGCTGACCAGTGCCGCAAGATCGCCATGCCGGATCGCGGTCACCTCGCGCGGCGGGTTGCCGACTCCCTCGGCATGAGGGGTCGGCTCGACGTCGCTGGGCACGATGCCGTAGACGAACAACCCGGTCCCGGCCGGCTCGATCTTCTCCCGGCTCATTTCACCGCTCCTCGTCCCGGCGGCGGCGCGGCCGCGTCCGGTCGCTACCGCGGTCGCTGAGTGAGTCGACCACCGCCCCGCTGATCTCCCTGGCCGCCCGGCCGAGCCCTGCGATGGCCTTGCCTTTGGCCGCCGCGCCCGCAGCACCCTCGACCAGGTCCGGCAGGCCCTTCTGGTCCTTCGGCACGATGCTCAGCCGGTCCACTGCCTGGGCGAAGCGCAAATAGGTGTCCACGCTGGCGATGACGATCCGGGCGTTGATCTCCAGGAGTTGGATGCCGACCACGGCGACCACCACCTGCGCGTCGATCACCACACCCTTGTCCAGCACCGTCTCGACGACGTCAGCCAATGTGCCGCCACCGCTGCCGGTACGCTCCAGCGCCCCGCCGGGCCGGCCCCCGGTCCTTGCCACGGTCATTCGCCACGCTCCTCAGGCCGGACCAGTTCCATCAGTTCTCCTTCGCTCCCTCCCTGACCGGATACTCCGGTTATGCGACATCGGCCGCGATGGAGTCATCGGGGAGTAGCAACGAAAGGACCTGCGATCGCGCCGGTGTCGACGGATGCGGGCGGCAGTACCCGGCGGCCCATGTGCAAAACATCCGGCGCACTGTGGGAGCGGTCTGCGACCGCCCAGCTGCTCCATCGTGGAGGAGACCATCCGTTCCCTACCAGGCACTGCTGTCCTGGGAGCTCCGGCTCATGCCTGCCACCTGGACCCTCTAGCCCAACCGCCTGCCCTCGGCTTGGAGCGTCGCGGATCCCCTCGCCGGGCCGGACAGAGGCTGAACGGTCCGACGAGGAGATCCGCGAGAGTCACCGCAGGTGGAAACGTTCGTCCACGGCGAGGGATGCCAGCTGCGGCACCGAGAAGGGCAGCTTCGTCAGCGCCGGCCGGTCGGCGTCCAGCTGTGCGGCTTGCGCGACGAAGGTGACCACGCCGTCCGGGTGTCGGTAGGCCGCCCACTGGTCGAATCGGCGGTCGTCGGTGGGCCGGATCACCACGCCGACCTTCGCCGTTCCGACGGTCACCACCTGGCAGTCGCCCTGCATGCCCCAGAACTGCCGGGCCAGCGCACACGGTTCGGTCGGTAGCTGACCTCCTGCGGTGTGCACCTCGACGAGCAGGCGCCCCATCCGCTCACCGTGGGCCACGGCGGCCCAGGACGTGTAACTCCACACGTCGACGCCGTTCACCTTGTCCTCGAACTGCGCCTGGTGGTCTCGCATCGGCATCTGGTCAGCGGGCTGGTTCGCGGGGTTCTCCGGCGCGACATAGCCGGCGGGCACGACGGAGACCATCTCGTCGAGCAGTCGGACTCCCTGGTCGTACCTGGAACCCGCCCGCGCCGTCCGGTCCTCCTGCGGGCGACCGTCCGGCCCGGTCGGCCACGGTTCCGCGGTGCCCTTGCCGGTCGGATGCGGGATGGCCTGCGGGTTGGGACCCGCCGGGCTGAAACCGCCGGCATCCGGGACGCTGACGGCAGCGACGCCGGTGACTGCCAGCACCACGGCGGCGGATCCGGCGCAGGCCAACGCGGTACGGCGGCGAATGAGCGCCCGCCTACCGGCACCGAGAGCGGCGGCCGTGTTCAACGGTGGCGGCGGGGTGATCGTCGCCATCTCGGTGCGGAGCGCCTCGCGCAGCTCTTCTCCGTTCATCATTCCCCCTTCTCGATCCCTGTGTGCACAGGCAGTAGGAGGCCGCGCAGGGTGTCCAGTCCACGGGCCGCCTGGCTCTTCACCGTCCCGGGCGAGCACCCCAGCAGGGCTGCGGCCTCCTCGACCGAAAGGTCCTCCCAGTACCGGAGAACCAGGACGGCCCGCTGGCGGGGCGGTACCGCAGCAAGCGCCTGGAGCATCACCAAGCGGCTCTCCGGCGAGTCGGGCGGCGTCGTCCGCTCGACGCCCTCCCCGCCGACTCGCTCTCGCCGCCACCAGCCGCGGCGGCGCTCGTCGAGGAAGGCCCGGATCAGGATCTGGCGCACGTAGGCGTCGAGCACCTCGTGCCGGGAGATCCGGTCCCAGGCCAGGTAGAGCTTCGTGAACGCGGTCTGGACCAGGTCCTCCGCCCGGTGCCAGTCGCCGCAGAGCAGGTACGCGGTGCCACGCATCGCGTCCGACCTCGCCGAGAAATACTCCGCGAACGCCGCGTCGCGATCGCTCATCCAAGCCTCCGATCTCTCGCTGCGAGATAGTCACGCGGGGTCCGGCGTCGGCGGTTGCTCGGCGGAAGGAAATCCTCCGGGCGGGTAACTCTCACCGGCTCGCGTAACACCCCGGCCAGCGGTGAGGTCAGGGTGGGAAAGCCGTTGGCTCGACCGAAGAATGCCTGTCAGCATGCCTGGATGCATGCACCCCCCGCGGTCACCCTGCGCACGATGCGTCAGGACGAGTACGAGACGTATACGGCGCGACGGGACATGGAGTACGTCCAGTCACTCGCCGAGGCGATGCCGGTCGAGGCGGCCAGGGAGAAGGCGCGGCAGGATCGAGCCCGGTTCCTGCCTGACGGACTGGCGACGGAGCGCCACCGCCTCCTGGTCGCCGAGAACGCCACGGGCGAGGTCGTCGGCCACGCGTGGGTCGGGCTGGAGGACCCGCAGACCAGGACGACCGACGGGGCGTGGCTCCACGACCTGAGCGTGGAAGAGCCGTACCGGCGTTCCGGCTACGGGAAGCTGATCCTGGCGGCCGTGGAGGCGGTGGCACGGGAGGCCGGTGCGGCTCGGCTCGGCCTCAACGTCTTCGGCCACAACGTGCCCGCGATCTCGCTGTACCGGGCACATGGCTACGAGGTCACGACCCAGCAGATGGCGAAACGCCTCTGAGGGAGTAAGCGTAGGGGCCACACTCCCCGCGGACCCGTCGTACCCGCCGGCGGGCGGCAGGCTAGCGTCGGAGCGTGACCACCGGATCCCCCCGCGTCCTGCCGGCCGACAGCGGCATCGCCGAAGCTGCCTCCGTCCTGCGTGCCGGAGGGCTGGTGGCCTTTCCCACCGAGACGGTCTACGGGCTCGGGGCGAACGCCCTCGACGCGCGCGCGGCGGCCCGGATCTTCGAGGCGAAGGCCCGGCCGACCTTCGATCCGCTGATCACCCACCTGGCCGACGCGGCTGACCTGCCCGCGCTGGTCGGGGCGGTGCCACCGGCGGTGGCCGCCCTGGTCGAGCGCTTCTGGCCAGGTCCGCTCACGCTCATCGTGGACCGGCCGGCGGCGATCCCGACCATCGTCACCTCCGGGCTGGACACCATGGCGGTCCGGGTGCCGGACGAGCCCGCCGCGCGCGCGCTGATCGCGGCCGCCGGTGTGCCGGTCGCGGCGCCGAGCGCGAACCGGTTCGGGCAGCTCAGCCCCACCCGCGCCGAGCACGTGGTGGCCGGGCTGGGCGGTGCCGTCGACGTGGTGCTCGACGGCGGGCCGACGCGGTGCGGGATCGAGTCGACCATCGTGGACGCCCGGGGCGGGCAGGCGGTGGTGCTCCGACTGGGCGCGCTGCCGGTGGAGGCGCTGGTCGAGGTGGTCGGGCCGTTGACCGTACGGCCCGGCAGCTCCGGTCAGCCGGTGGCGCCCGGTACGCTGGCCGCGCACTACGCCCCGCGTACCCCGTTGCGGCTGGGGACGGCGGAGCCGGCACCGGCCGGCGGTGGCCGGCGGGGCTTCCTCGCCTTCAGCGAGTCGCCGGCGGCGGGTGAGTGGGCGGCGGTCGAGGTGCTCTCCCCCGAGGGTGACCTGACGGCGGCGGCAGCGCGCCTCTTCGACGCTCTGCACCGGCTCGACGCCACCGGGGTCACCGAGATCGTCGCCGAGCCGGTCCCCGACGTCGGGGTGGGGCGCGCGATCAACGACCGGCTGCGCCGGGCCGCGGCCACCTGGCACTGATCCCGTCAGACGCCCCCGGCCGGCGGCGCGACGCGGGAGTCAGGGCAGTTCGGCGGCGATCCGGTCGACGGCAGCGCTCAGGTCGTCGTAGCCGGCGGCGGTCAGCTTCCCGCCCCGGAGCAGTTCGTCGAGCTTGTCGCGCAGCTTCTTGATCTGCTCCTCGGCCTGGTCCGGGTCGCCCTCGGTGATCTCCTTGGCGATCGCGTCGACCTTGGTGTGCAGGTCCTTCGCCGCGTCCGGGTTCAACTGGCCGGTGTCCACCTGCTCCTGGATGGCGAGGCGCATCGCGACGATGGGGTCGGCCGGCGGGGCCGGCGTCGGCGTCACCGAAGTGACGCGCGGGCTGGGTGCCCGGGAGGTGCGGCTCGGCGGCGGTGTGGTCGTGCGGAGCGTGGGGGTGGCCGGCGTCACCGTCACCGTGACGACGCTCGGCTGCACGGCGGTGTCGAGCTGGACGGGAGGGGCGCTGGGCTCCGCGACCGGGGTGTCGGTGTCGGGAGCGGACAGCGCGACGGCGGCCAGGGCGAGCAGCGCGAGGCCGACGACGGCGGCCGCCACCAGCAGGACAGCCCGTCGACGTTGCCCGGCCGGACGGCCGCCGGACGGCGGGGTGGCGCCAACGCTGCCACCGTCCCGGGAAAGGCCGAGCGCCCCCAGGTCGGAACCGGGGTCGTGCGGTCCCGGCGGCTCGACCGGTACCACCGGGTCGGCGCTGACCGGCAGGGCGGCCGCCGCCAGGGAATCGGGCGAGGTCAGCAGCGCCGCGAGCCGGTCGCGCACCTGGCGGGCGTCGGTCGGCCGGTCCGCCGGGTCCTTCGCCAGCAACTCAGCCACCAGGGCGTCCAGCGCGACGGGTACGTCCGGCCGGCGTTCCCGCAGCGGCGGGGGCGGGTCGTTGACGTGCTGGTGCAGGACGCTCAACGGGTCGCCGGCGAACGGCGGGGTGCCCGCCAGCATCGCGTAGAGGGTGCAGCCCAGGCCGTAGAGGTCGGTGCGCGGGTCGACCGGCCTGCCGAGCGCCTGCTCCGGCGCCATGTACGAGCTGGTGCCCAGCTTCGTCGCCGGGCCGGTGATCGTGTTCTCCCCGGCCATCTGGGGGAGGCGGGCGATGCCGAAGTCGCAGATCTTCACCGTCCCGGACGGGGTCACGATCAGGTTCCCCGGCTTCACGTCCCGGTGCACCACCCCGGCGGCGTGGGCGGCGGCGATGCCGTCGCAGGTCTGCACGGCGATCGAGACCGCCTGCTCGAGGGGGAGCGGCCCGCGGGCGATCAGCGCCGAGACGGTGGGGCCGTCGACCAGCTCCATCACCAGGTAGGAGTGGTCCTCCTCGGTGCCGAAGTCGTACACCCCGACGATGTGCGGGTGGGTGAGTCGGGCGGCCGTGCGGGCTTCGCGGTCGAACCGTTCCGCGGCCATCGGCTCGTCCAGGCCGGCCGCGGAGAGCACCTTGATGGCGACCGGGCGGTCCAGCCGCAGGTCCCGGCCGCGCCACACCTCGCCCATGCCGCCGCTGCCCAGCAGCTCCTCGGACTGGTACCGGCCATCCAACAGACGCTTCAGCACCACGCTACTTTTTCCCGTCGGGGTCGCCGCTACACAAAGCCGAGGTGGGAGTGGTCGGCGTGCCACGGACCGAGGCCGGGACGGGGGTCGTCGGACGGGTCATCAGCAGCTGCTCGTCGTTGACCACCCCTCCAAGCTAGCCGGAGTGCCGGGCGAAGGGTCGGTGGCAGCCGCCGGACGGGGCCGGCGTGTACGGCCGGGCGACGGTGCGAGCGGCCCGGATGTGCCACCCTGACGATGATCACCGCCGGGGACATGCTCGTGGTGGAGCCCGGGGAGCCCCACACCTTCGTGTCGAGCTCCCCGGACTACCTGCACTTCGTCGTCCAGACGCCATTCGTACCCGGCGACAAGGTGGACCTGTGATCACGTCTCCTGCTGGATGACCTCCAGGTTGACGAAGCGGGGTTCACCCTTGGCCAGGCTGCGCATCCGCTCGGCGTACCGACCGGTCTCGGGCTGGGAGCTGTGCGCCATCGCCTGCTCGTAGCTGTCGAACTCGGCGACCATCACGATGTGCCCGGGGTGCTCCCGGTCCTCGGCGAGGGTCATCCGGCCCGGGGCGTTCGCGGGCTCCTGCTGTCCCCACTCCTCGATCAGTGCCCGCACGTCGGCGGGGCGGTCCGACTGGTACTCGACGACCTGCACAAACGACATCTCGATCACCTCCGTCGGCTGCATTCCCGGCAGGTCGCCGTCCATGTACCGGAATGGCTGCCGCCCGCTGGGGTAGGAGAACGGGTAAGAAACCCCCGAAAGTGAGGTGTCATCCCCATGCCGACTGCACGCGACATCATGACCAGCAACGTGAGCTGTGTCCGGGAAAACGACGACCTCCGGACCGCCGCGCGGCGGATGGCCGAGCTCGGCGTCGGTTCGCTGCCGATCTGCGGCGACAACAACCGGCTCAAGGGCATGCTGACCGACCGGGACATCGTGGTGAAGGTGATCGCCGAGGGCCGCGACCCGGCCAGCGTGACCGCGGGCGAACTCGCCCAGGGCGAGGCGGTGACCATCGGCGCCGACGACGAGGCAACAGAGATCCTGCGGACCATGGGCAAGTACCAGGTCCGCCGGCTGCCGGTGATCGACGGGCACGATCTCGTCGGGATCGTCGCCGTCGCCGACGTGGCCCGCTCGCTGCCCGAGCGCCCGGTGGGTGACCTGATCGAGGCCATCTCCGAGCGCGGCTGACCGACCGCTCGACCGATCGCCGCCCCTCCGGCCCGCGCCGGGGAGGCGGCGATCCGCGTACGTGGCGTCAACCCGCCGCGGTCAGCGGCACCGTCTCGCCCCGCAGGATGGTCCGTACCTGCCGGACGAAGCCCCGCCGGCGGGCCTCCTCCACGAACTGGCGCAGCGGGGAGCGGAACACCGGGTAGTCGTCGTAGTGGATCGGCACCGTCAGCTTCGGCCGGATCAGCTGCACCACGTCGGCGCCCTGCCGGGCGTCCATGGTGAGCAGGATGCCGGCGATCCGGGTGCCGCCCAGATGGATCAGCATCGCGTCGATGTCCGGGTACCGCTCGGGGATCTGGGCGAGTTGCGGCCGGCGCAGCGTGTCACCGGTGACGTAGAGGCGGAACTCCCGCGAGCCGGCGCGTTCCAGGTCGACCATCGTTCCCATCACGTCGGGCAGCAGCCGGTCCAGCGCTCCCGGCCCGTGCTGGCCGGGGAGCGAGGTGAGCCGCAGGGTGACGTCGTCCCGGTGCAGCTCGTACGACTGCCAAGTGGGCAGTCCCTGCGCCGACCGGAAGCCCCACCGGCGCAGCTTCAGTTCGGGTCGGTCAGCAGCGTGAAGCCGCCGATCCGGAGCACCGTCGTGGCGGTGCCGATGAAGGTCACCTGCGGTTGGTCGCTCGCCATGTCCCCGCCGTACCCAGGACGGGTGCCGCCATGCGGGTCGGCGGAGCTCAGCCCTCCGACCCGGCCTGGCCGCCGCTCTCCGCGGGTCGCACCCCGTGCTGCGGAAGGCGGTCGACCAGGCGGGTCAGGGCGCCGTTGGCGAAGGTCGCGCCCAGCGCCGAGCCGGCGGCGATGGACCAGCCCACCGGGCCGAGCGGGGTGCAACCGAAGAACTGGCTGACGCCCGGCGTCTGCACGACGGCGACCAGCACCCCGACCGAGGCGACGGTGGAAGCCAGCACGGTCGGGCTGGTCCCGCCGGCCAGCACGGTCTGCCCGAGCTGGGTGCCGACCAGGGCGGCCAGGGCGACCGTGCCGGCCCGTTTCCGCCGCCCGGTCCACCGGGCCAGCGTCCACCCGGCCGTCGCGCCCAGCGTGGTGGCACCCGCCCGCAACCCGATCTCCCTGCTCATCGTCGCGCCCAGCGAGGTGTCCGGGCCCTCCCGCAGCAGGTGGTCGGCGCCGTGCGAGGCGGGCGGGCGGACCGCGATGGCCAGCGCCGGGGCCAGGTCGGTGAGCAGGTTGACCAGGAGGAGTTGCCGGCCGGTCAGCGCGGACCGGCCGGTGGCCCCGGCGGTCAGCACGCTGAACGCGATCTCGCCCAGGTTGCCGCCGACGAGGATGCTCAGGGCGTGCCGCACCGAGGACCACATGGCGCGCCCCTCGACCAGGGTCGCGATGATGGTCTCCAGGCGGTCGTCGGTGACCACCAGGTCGGCCGCGGCGCGGGCCGCCGGCGTGCCGCGCTGGCCGAGGGCGATGCCCACGTCGGCCAGCCGGATCGCCGGTGCGTCGTTCGCGCCGTCCCCGGTCATCGCCACCGTACGGCCGTGCTTCTGCAACGCCTGGATGATGCGGACCTTGTGGGCCGGTGTGCAGCGGGCCACCACGTCGGTGCAGGTCAGCCGCTCGGCCAGCGCCTCGTCGTCGAGCTGGTCCAGCTCCGCGGCGGTGACCACGCGCTGACCGTCGTCGGGGCTGATGATCGACGCGATGGCCTCCGCGGTCGCCGGATGGTCGCCGGTGATCATGATGGTGTGCACGCCGGCCTGCCGGATCCGGTGCACCGCCGGCGCGGCGCTTTCCCGTACCCCGTCGGCCAGCGCCAGGAAGCCGACGAAGACCAGGCCCCGGACCTCCTCGTCGGTCACCGTGGGCGCGCCGGCCGGACACTCGGCGAGGGCGAGGATCCGGTGACCGGCACCGGCCCGTTCGGCGAGCAGGGCGTGCAGCGCGTCCCGGCCCGCCTCGTCCAGCGGCTCGTCGCCCCGCGCGGTACGTCGGGCCGCGCACCGGGGAACCACCGTCTCCGGCGCCCCCTTGACGCTGAGCAGCAGCCCGTCCCCGCTCCGCCCGATCGTGGCGTGGTAACCCCGGGAGGGCTCGAACGGCAACCCGCCGACCGCCTTCCAGCCCGCCGCGCCGGTCTGCTCCACCACCCCGGCCGTGCCCGCTCCCCGCCGTACCGCCCGGTCGGTCTGCTGCGGGAGCTCGTCCGGGTCGGCCGCCGCCGGGGTCGCCCGCAGCGCCGTGGCCAGAGCCAGCCGCAGCGAATCGTCCAGCCGATCCGGCGGGTCGTACCGGCCCATGCCGTCGCCCACCCCGGCGAGCAGCAGCTGGCCCTCGGTCAGCGTGCCGGTCTTGTCGAAGCAGAGCACGTCCACCCGGCCCAGCGCCTCGATGGTCCGCGGGTTGCGGACCAGCGCGCCGTGCTCGGCCAGCCGCCGTGCCGCGGCGAGCTGGGCCGCGCTGACCAGGAACGGCAACCCCTCCGGCACCGATGCGACGGCCAGGTTCGCGGCGGTCGCCGCCGTCTCCGCCAGCGGTACGCCCCGGAGCAGCCCCGCCCCGGCCACCGCCACCGCCGAACTCGCCGCCAGCGGCACCGCGGCGCTGGTCAGCCGCCCCAGCCGCACCTCCACCCCGCTGGCCGGTGGCGCCTGGCGGGCCATGGCCAGGCTCCGCCCCGCCTCGGTCTGCTCGCCGACCGCGACCACCACGGCGGTGCCGTGGCCGGCCGCCACGGTCGTGCCCTCGTACAGCATCGAATGCCGCTCTGCGACGGAGGCGGCCACCACCGGTTCGTGGGTCTTGCCCACCGGCAGCGACTCCCCGGTCAGCGACGACTCGTCGGCCTCCAGCCCGTCGGCGGTGAGCAACCGGCAGTCCGCCGGGACCGCGTCGCCCGGCCCGACCAGGACCACGTCCCCCGGCACCAGCTCGTCTGCGGCGACCACCCCCTCCGCGCCGTCCCGGAGCACCCGGGCGGTCACCGCAGAACGGGACAGCAGCTCGGCCAGCGAGCGTTCGGTGTTGCGCTGGTGCACCGCGCCGATCAGCGCCGAGCCGCCGACGACCCCGCCGACCAGGGCCGCGTCGACCAGCGATCCGAAGGCGGCGGAGAGCACCGCCCCGGCGGCGAGCACCGGGGTCAGCGGGTTGCTCAGCTCGTCGACGAAGGCCCGGAGCAGCGAGGTCGATCCGGGTGCCGCCCCGGTGGTGGCGCCACGCCGGCGGGCCGCCTCGGCGGCACCGAGCCCCTCCGGGGTGGTGTCGAGCTGGCGGAGGACGGTCTCCACCGGCATGAGGTGCCAGGCGGTCAGCGCCGGCACCGGCGACCGGCTGCGGTCGGACAGCCGGCTGGCCCGCCAGACACCGTGCGCGAAGGCCACCGCCGAGGCGCCGTTCACCGCGGCCAGGGTCCGTCCGGGGAGCAACTGCCGGTCGGTGGTGAAGGCGGTCAGCGCGCCGAGGCCGGTACCGGCCATGGCGATCCGGATGTTCTGCCGGGTCATCCCGCGGGCCACGCCGACCGCCTCGATGATCAGCGCGGGAATCCGCAGGTCGGTGCCGACCAGCAGGTGAGCGCCCCACGGCGGGAGGTCGTCGGGGCCGGCGACGCCCAGCCCGCAGTCGGCGGTGGCGAGCGCCGACCGGTCACCGGAGACCAGCAGCACCACCCCGCCGACGCGTTGCAGTCCCCGTACCGTGTCGGGGAGCCGCGGGCCGCCGGGCAGCACGGCGTCGGCGAAGTCGTACCGGTCGTGGTCGTCGCCGGCCACCACCAGCCGCAGTCCGGCCTGCCGGGCGGCGGTCACCAGGGCGTCCACCCCGGGTGCCGGCTCGGGTTCCACCCGCACCACTGCGGCGAGCGTGTCGCCGTCGGCGAGACCCAGCAGGGTCCCGCCGCCGTCGCGGAGTTGGCGGCTCTCCCGGCTGTCGCCGGGCTCGTCGGCGTCGAGCCGGTCGAGCGGCCCGAGCCGCCAGCCGTCGGCCTGGTGGAGCCCGTCCGGGGCGTCCGGGTCGAAGAGGGCGAACGCCCGGGTGGCGACCTGGCCGGTGTCCGCCCCGGGCAGCGGTGCCAGGTCGGCCAGCACGCCCCGGTCCGAGCCGAGGACGGCGGCGTCCAGCACCACCAGGTCGATCCGATCGAGTTGGCGCAGCACACTCCGGTCCATGGCGATCACGCCACGCCGGGCCAGCATCCGGCCGAGCTGGGCGCCGTACCCCTCCCGGCCGCTCCCGGGCGCCTTGGGCAGCGAGGAGAGGGCCAGCGCGGCGGCCCGCTTCCCGCCGACCACCGGTAGCGCCGCCGCGCCGGCCGCGGCTCCGGCGGCGAGCATCCGGGTCACGTACCGTTCGGCCGGGCCGTCCGGCTTCGGGCAGGGGCGCTCGCCGCCGGGTACGCGGGCGACGGCACGTTCCGGCGTTCCCGTCAGCCTCGGCTCGGCCTTTCCCCAGGCGGAGAGTTGGGCGCGCGCCTCGCCCCACTGCACGATCCGCTGCGCGCTGTCCACCACGATCCCGGTCCAGCCCCCGCTGAGACCCTGGACCACCGCCTCGGCGAGGGGGAACAGCACGTCGGCGCGGGGATCGGCGCGTACTCCCCGGTCGGCGAGGGCGTGCAGCTTCGGGTGCAGGTCGACGGCGGCGAGGAAGCCGGCCACCTCCCCGGGCACCGGGGTGAACGGCAGGATCCGGGTGGCCGCCGAGATGGTCAGGCCGAGGGCGTCCGAGACGAGAGCGCCCAGGGTGCGCGGTGTGCGCGGCCCCTCCTCGGGCGGGTGCGGTGGGGGGATCTCCGGGTCCGGCTCGTGCGGGCAGACCCGCTCGGTACGGGCCACCGTGGCGACCAGGTCACGCAGCTTGGGCTTCGGCTCCTCGACGGCCACGACCACGCGGCCGGAGGGGGCGTTCACCCGGGCCCAGGTCACCCCGGGCATCCGCTCCAACGCCTGCTCCACCTGGCGGGCCAGCCGGTCGCCGCCGTCCTGGCATACGCCGTGCACCTCGATGTGGTGCCGCCCGTCGCGCGACCACACCCGCCGCCGGGTCAGCCCGGCGAGCCGGGCCAGCCGGGCGGTGCCGGAAC
>JBARAE010000217.1:0-1970 GCA_049791715.1 Micromonospora sp. | reverse complement strand
CCGCTGACCTTCGGCAGCGCGTCCAGCAGCCCGGCCGCCGCCTGGGCGTCCGCCGGGACCCGGCCGTCGCCGCCCTTGACGCCGGCCGGCAGCCGGGCACCGTCCATCCGCGCGACCACCACCGTGGTCCAGCCGCTTCCGACGGTACGGAGGTCCGTGCCGGCGGGTACCGCCTCGGCGGGCCCGCCCGGGCGCTGCTTCCCGGCCGGCTCACGGGCGGGCTCCTCGGTCACCGTCACCCCGGGCGGCGGGTTGAACCGGAACTGGTCCGGCTCGGGGCGGCGGAAGTCGACCTGGGTGAAGGCCAGCTCGAACGCCGGCCGGTCGGCGCCGTCGGCGAGCACCTCGAACCGCAGCGGCACGTGCTCCTTCGCGTCCAGCGCGATCCGCACCTGGTGGACCAGGGAGTCGGCGTCGCGCGGGGTGAGTACCAGCTCGTACGCGTCCCGCCCGGCGACCCGGGCGGAGCGGCCGACGGTCACCGCGGTGGTCGGGTCGACGGCCGCGAGCGCCCGATCGGCGGCCTCGGCCGGCGTGGCCGGTACGGGATGCTCCGCCGCCCCGGACTGCGGCAGCGTCCGGTGTTTCGCCGTGTTGGTGCGGCTGTCCCAGACCCACAGGTCGCGGCCGTTGCGCAACACGTCCCGCTCGCCCAGCGTGTCGAGCAGGGCGACCCGTTGCCGGTCCTCGCCGGAGTACCAGACCCGCAGCGTGTGGGTGCCGGTCAGCATCGTCGTCAGCTCGTTCCCGCCGGCCATACCGGCCAGGTTGGCGATCTGCGGCAGGCCGAGGTCGGCGCGTTGCACCACGGTGCCGGAGAGCCCGTCGAGGCGGGACGTCTGCAGGTCGACCAGAAGCTGGGCGGCCGTACGCGGTGGCAGGGCTGGTTCGGCATCGGCGGCGAACGTGCCGACGGCGGCGCCGCCACCGATCACGGCGACCCCCGCGGTCACCGGGACCAGCCAGCGCAGCATGGTTCGGTTCTTCAGTACGGACATGGTGGACACCTCCTGACCGACATGCTGCCCGGTGATCGCTGTGAGGGTGCTGAGACGGTCAACCAGGGGGTTTCCCCCGGGTGGCACCCTTGACCCCGTGCGGTTGCTGGTGGTGGAGGACGAGTCGCGGCTGGCGGCCGCGCTGCAACGGGGCCTGCAGGCCGAGGGCTTCGCGGTGGACGTGGAGTCCACCGGCCCGTCCGGCCTGGACGCCGCCCGGCACGGCGGCTACGACGCGATGATCCTCGACGTGATGCTGCCCGGCCTCTCCGGGTACGAGGTGGTGCGCCGGCTCCGGGCCGAGGAGCGGTGGCTGCCCGTCCTGATCCTCTCTGCCAAGGACGGCGAGTACGACCAGGCCGACGGCCTGGACTGCGGCGCCGACGACTACCTCACCAAGCCCTTCTCGTACGTGGTGCTGCTGGCCCGGCTGCGGGCCCTGCTGCGCCGGGGCGCGCCGGAACGCCCCACCGTGCTCACCGTGGGCGACCTGCGGCTGGACCCGGCGCGCCGGCGGGTGACCCGGGCCGAGGCGGAGGTCATCCTCACCGCCCGCGAGTACGCCCTGCTCGACTACCTGATGCGCCGCCCCGGCGAGGTGGTCTCCAAGACCGAGCTGCTCGACCGTGTCTGGGACGCCGGCGTGGACACCGCCCCGAACGCCGTCGAGGTGTACGTCGGCTACCTCCGCCGCAAGATCGGCCGTGAGCGCCTGGAGACGGTCCGCGGCGCCGGCTACCGGCTCGCCCCATGAGCAGGCGAGGAAGGGCCCCTTTTCATCGCCTCCGGCATAGCAGGGGGCACCTGCCAACACTCGGCCTGCGGGCCCGGCTGATGGTCATCGGGGTGCTGGGGCTGGCCGTCGGGCTGGCGCTCGGCGGCGCGATTCTGCTCGGCGCGCTCGGCTGGACGCTGCAGCGCGCGGTCGACACCGAGGCGCAGCGGACGGCGGACGCGGTCGCGCTGCTCGCC
>JBARAE010000216.1:0-13625 GCA_049791715.1 Micromonospora sp. | reverse complement strand
GTCCCCGACGACGCGCTGGCCGGCGTGGTCGCCGGCCTCGCCGGTACCGGCGCGCTGCGCCCCGGGCAGGTCGTCGCGCACACCTCGGGCGCGCACGGCCTCGACGTCCTCGCCCCGGCCGCCGCGGTGGGCGCCCGGCCGGTGGCCCTGCACCCGGCGATGACCTTCACCGGTACGCCGGACGACCTGGCCCGCCTCGGCGGCATCTCGTACGGGGTGACCGCCCCGGCGGAGCTGCGCGCGTTCGCCGCCCGGCTGGTCGCCGACCTCGGTGGCGTACCCGAGTGGGTGGGGGAGGCGGACCGCCCGCTCTACCACGCGGCCCTCGCGCACGGCGCGAACCACCTGGTCACCCTGGTCAACGAGGCGAGCGATCGGCTGCGCGACGCCGGGGTGGCCCAGCCGGAGAAGGTGCTGGCCCCGCTGCTGCGGGCCGCGCTGGAGAACGCCCTGCGGCTCGGCGACGACGCGCTGACCGGTCCGGTGTCCCGGGGCGACGCGGGCACCGTACGTCGGCACGTGGCCCGGCTGGCGGCGACCGCGCCGGAATCCGTGCCCCCCTACCTGGCGTTGGCACGACGGACGGCGGACCGGGCGATCGCGGCCGGCCGCCTGCGCCCGGCGGACGCGGAGTCGCTGCTGGACGTGCTGAGCGGGACGTATCGGGAGGTGGCAGCTTGACCGAGCTGGTGCACACGCGCAAGGAGCTGGCGGCGGCGCGGGAGGCCATGACGGGCACCGTCGGCGTCGTGATGACCATGGGCGCGCTGCACTCCGGGCACGAGACGCTGCTGCGAGCCGCCCGGGAGCGGGCCGACCACGTCATCGTCACGATCTTCGTCAACCCGCTGCAGTTCGGCCCGAACGAGGACTTCGACCGGTACCCGCGCACCCTCGACGCGGACCTGGAGGTCTGCCGCCGGGCCGGCGCGGACGTGGTCTTCGCGCCGTCGGCGGGTGACATGTACCCGGACGGCCAGCCCCGGATCCGGGTCAACCCGGGCCGGCTCGGTGAGGACCTGGAGGGGCAGAGCCGCCCCGGCTTCTTCCACGGGGTGCTCACCGTGGTGCTGAAGCTGCTCCAGCTCACCCGCCCCGACCTGACCTTCTTCGGCGAGAAGGACTACCAGCAGCTCACCCTGGTGCGGCGGATGGCGCGGGACCTGGACGTGCCGGTCGAGGTGGTCGGCGTGCCGACCGTACGGGAGCCGGACGGGCTGGCCCTGTCCAGCCGCAACCGCTACCTCTCCCCGCCGGAGCGGGAGGCCGCGCTGAGCCTCTCCGCCGCCCTGCGGGCCGGCGTCGCGGCCGCCGAGGAGGGCCGGGACGCCGGGGCGGTCCTGGCCGCCGCCCACCGGGCCTTCGACTCCGGTACGCCGGGCGCCCGGCTCGACTACCTGGTGCTCACCGACCCGGACCTGGAGCCCGGCCCGGTGACCGGTCCGGCGCGGCTGCTGATCGCGGCCTGGGTCGGCGCCACCCGGTTGATCGACAACACGGCGATCCACCTCGCCCCGCAGACCTGACACCCACCACCACACCTGTTGAAAGGCGCCCGATGCTCCGCACCATGCTCAAGTCGAAGATCCACCGGGCCACGGTGACCCAGGCCGACCTGCACTATGTCGGCTCGGTGACCGTGGACCAGGATCTCCTCGACGCGGCCGACCTGCTCCCCGGCGAGCAGGTGGCGATCGTGGACATCACGAACGGGGCCCGGCTGGAGACGTACGTGATCCCCGGCGAGCGGGGCAGCGGCGTGATCGGCATCAACGGCGCCGCCGCGCACCTGGTGCACCCGGGTGACCTGGTCATCCTCATCTCGTACGGCCAGATGGACGACGCCGAGGCGCGCGCGTACCAGCCGCGCGTGGTGCACGTCGACGCCGACAACCGGATCGTGGACCTCACCGCGGACCCCACCACCGCCGCTCCCGGCACCGCCGGCGACCCGGTCCCCAACCCGCTCGCCGCCGCCGGTCTCTGACCCGCGCCGCGATCTGCCGGGATCGCGCCCGTCACTGGGCGCGTTCCCGCACCACCCTGGCGACGTCCAGCCGTCGCACCGCGCGGGCCGCCGGCAGTTGGGACAGCGCCGCCGCGGCCAGCACCGCCGTCGCGGCGCCGACGGGTCCGGCCCAGCCGAGGGTGAGTTCCAGGGAGAACAGGTCGCTGCTGAACGAGCGGAGGAAGAACCACCCGGCCAATGCCCCGGCGGCGAGCCCGACGGGAACCCCGGTCAGCGTCGCGGCGAGGTTCTCCGTGGCGAGCAGGCCGGCCAACCGGGAGGTCCGGACCCCAGCGGCGCGCAGGCTGGCAAGCTCCGTGATCCGCTCCGCGACGTTCACCGTCATGGTCACGTAGATGACGGTGAACGCGAGGACCGCACCGAGCAGTAGCATCACCCCGATGAAGACCCAGAACAGGCCCAGGTAGCGGTCGACCTGTCCGCGCAGTGCCTGCTCGTCGGTGTAGGCCACGACCCCGTCCAGCCCGCTGATCGTGGCTCTCACCCGGTCTCGGTCGGGGTCGGGGAGGGCCGGGGTGAACCGCAGCAGGTAGCTGTTGGTGCCGGAACCGGTGAGCGTGCGGACGGTGCCGACGGTGCCGTACAGCGCGGTGCCGAGCGGCTCGGCCAGCAGCCCGGCCAGTCGGACCTGTCGGGAGGCCCCGTCCGGACCGGTGACCGTGAGCGGTTGCCCGACCCGTACGTGCAGCTGGTCGGCGAGTGCGGCACCAGCCAGCAGCCCGTCCGCGGGTAGCTGCCGCCAGCCGCCGTCGACGGTCCGGAACCGGTGCATGGTGGTGTCCGGCGGGAGCCCGGTCAACGAGGTGGGGTAGGAAAGCCCCGCGTGGCCGGCGATCACCGGTATCACCACGGCGGGTTCCACCGCGGTGACCTCCGGCACCCCGGCGAGGGTCGCCGTCAGGTCCTCGGCGTCCGGGGCGGCGACCACGGTGGCGTCCTGTCGCTGGATCCGGTCGAACTGCAGGTCGAGCATGGACCGCATGCTCGTCACCAACGCCACCGAGGCGAGCACCAGCACCAGAGCCAGTACGGTGCCGAACATGGTGGCCAGGAAGCGGCGTCGGCTGCGCGTGACGTCGCGCAGCGCCATCCGTACCTGGACCGGCAGCCACCGCGCCCGGGCGATGATCCGTCCCCATCGGCCGGGGTGGGCCGTGGTGGCGGTGTCTCCGCGCATCGCCTCGGCCGGTGCGGTCCGCACCGCGGCGGTCGCCGGTGCCAGTCCCGCCACGGCACCGACCAGGGGCCCGAGCAGAAGACCGAGGAGCAGGGTCGACGGATGGTGCCGAACGACGGTGTCAGGCACGTCGAGGGCCGAGGTGTAGGCCCGGGTCACCGCCGAGGTCGCCAGCACGCCGAGGGCGACGCCGGCCGTCGCGCCGGCGGTCGCGGAGAGCATTCCGTGCCCCAGGTAGTGCTGCACCAGCCGCCCGCGCCGGGCACCCGCGGCGAGCAACATCCCGATCATCCGGCGGTCGGTCAGCACCAGCCGGGTGATCAGCACGTACGCGGCCACCCCCGCAGCGGAGAGGAACAACACCGGGAAAGCCACGGCGAGTTCGGAGAAGCCGTTCAGGTCCTCTTGGAGGGTGGCGTGGGAGGGCTGGTCGGCGCGGGTCTGCACGTCGACGGCCCCGGCGCCGCGCAGCAGTCCGGCGATCCGGGCGGACGCCTCCGGGTCGGCGTCGACGGCCAGCTCCACCAGGGTCTGGTGCGGCGCGGCGGAGCCGGCCAACGCCCGGGCGGTGGGCTCGGCGGCGAAGAGCACCGCGAACGAATGCGGGTCACTGAGCACGTCCTGCCGGCTCCGTGCCGGCCAGAGGTACTCGGGCGAGGCGGCCACCCCACGGACGGTCAGGGTGCGCCACCGGGTGCCGTCGAAGGTGCGCAGCCGGTCGCCCGAGGACAGACCGAAGGTGGCGGCGGCGTGCCGCTCGACCAGCACCCCGTCGGGGTCGGCCGGGTCAAGGTACCGGCCGGCGGTCACGTCGACCCGGTCCACCGCGGGCTGCCGGTCGGGCGGAAGGCCGACGATCCGGCCCTGAAGCTTGTCGGCGCCGATCGCCAACGGCACCTCGATGCTTGTGCGGGTGGTGACGGCCGCGACGCCGGGGACGTCCATGACGGACCGGTCCGCCGTGGGACCGGTGGCGGTCAGGTCGGCGAAGTGCAGCCGGGCGTAGGTCTGGTCGTAGGAGGCACGGAGGTTGCGGTAGGCGTCCTGGCTGGCGACATAGAGCAGGACGCCGAGCAGCACGGTGACCGCGACGGCGGTGAACTGGGCGAGCCGGCGGCGGAGATCCCGGCGGGTCTTGATGATCAGCACGGAACGCATGTCGGTCACCAGCTGACGTCTGCGGCGTCGACCGGGGACGGGTTGGACTCGACCGACTCGATCCGCCCGTCGCGCATCCGTACCACCCGGTGGGCCATCGCGGCGACGGAGGCGTTGTGGGTGACCATCAGCACGCCGCGGCCCTGCCTGTTGGTCTGTTGCAGCAGACGCAGGATGCTGCGGCCGGTGACGGTGTCCAGCGCGCCGGTGGGTTCGTCGGCCAATACCAGGTCGGGGTCGGTGACCAGCGCACGGGCGATCGCCACCCGTTGCTGCTGCCCGCCGGAGAGCTGGGCGGGAAAGTGGTCGACCCGGTCGGCCAGGCCGACGGCGGCGAGCAGTTCCGGCACGTGTCGCCGGTCGCCTCGGCCGGTCAGCTCGACGATGACCTCCACGTTCTCCCTGGCGGTGAGGGTGGGGAGCAGGTTGAAGAACTGGAAGACGAAGCCGACGTGGTCGCGCCGGTAGCCGGCCAGCCGGTCGGGGGAGCGGCCGGTCAGGTCGACGCCGGCCGCCCGGATCGTGCCGCTGTCGGCCGCCTCGAGGCCGCCGAGGACGTTGAGCAGGGTGGTCTTCCCCGACCCGCTGGGACCGAGTACCACCACCAACTCGCCGGGCTCGACCTCCAGGTCGATGCCGCGCAGCGCGGGTACGTCGGTTTCCCCCGGGTGGTAGGTCTTGGTCACGCCGTGCAGGCTGAATCCGCCGCGCAGGGCGGTTGTCATCGCCATCGGTGTCTCCTCCCTGGTGTTGTCAGGAGCACCGGTGCGGGCGCCGTCACTGCCCAGGCGGCTCCGTACCGGTTTCCGTCGGTAGTCCGGCCAGCCGCCGTAGCGGCACGACCAGCGGCAGGCTGTGCAGGTTCGGATCGATGAGCTGGTGCAGGATCAGGCCGTCGATGACCGCGAGCAGCACCGCCGAGGTCGCCTCGGCCTCCCCGGGATCCCCGTGTCGGGCCAGCCAGTCGGCGACCGTGTGGCGGAGCTCGCGGAGCATGCGGGCCAGCTCGTCGCGCAGCCGCTGGTGCCGGGTCGCGGCGAGCAGCATCTCGCTGAAGATGGTGGTGCCGGGGTTGTCGGACGAGTAGCTCGCCATCACCTCGAGCAGCGCCGCCAACCCCGTCCCGCGGTCGGGGGTGTTGGCGAGGAGTTGGTTCATCCCGGACAACTCCCGCTCCACGTAGGCCAGGCAGGCGTCGATGAGCAGGTTGTCGACGGATGCGAAGTGGTAGTGGACGAGCCCGGGGCGTACCCCGGCCCGCTCGGCGACCTTGCGGGTGGTGACGCCTCCCCATCCCTCTTCGCCGACGAGCTGAGCGGCGGCGTCGAGGAGCTGGCCGCGGGTCTCGCGGCCCCGCTCGGCGGCGGTCGGGGTCATCCGGTTCCTGTCGTCGGGAGGTATTGGGCACCCGCCCTGGGCGAGTGCATTGGTCATTCGCCCAACACGATATCACCGGACATGGGTCGCGGTACGCCCCGAATCGGCTGGCGGAGCGCCGGTAGCCCCAAACCACTCGTCCGGACCCTGCCGCCGCAGGCATCCGTCCGGCGCGGTTGACTGTGCTCATGGACCTTCCCACCGTCGACCTGCCGGCCCTGCCCAGACTGCTGGCCGCGCCCGCACCGGGCTGGGTGGAGACCACTGACGTGATCGTCGTCGGCTCCGGGGTCGCCGGCCTCACCGCCGCGCTGCACCTGCGCGAGGCGGGGCTGCACGTCACCGTGGTCACCAAGGTCAACATCGACGACGGCTCCACCCGCTGGGCCCAGGGCGGCATCGCCGCCGTGCTCGACCCGGCGGACACCCCGGCCGCGCACGCCTCGGACACCGAGATCGCCGGCGTCGGCCTCTGCGATCCGGCGGCGGTTCGCGTCCTGGTCGAGGAGGGGCCGACCCGGCTGCGGGAGCTGATGCGCATCGGCGCCGAGTTCGACCGGAACCCGGACGGCTCGCTGATGCTCACCCGGGAGGGCGGGCACCGCGCCGACCGGATCGTGCACGCCGGTGGCGACGCCACCGGGGCGGAGGTGCAGCGGGCGCTGCACGCGGCGGTGCGCCGCGATCCGTGGATCCGGCTGGTCGAGCATGCCCTGGTGCTGGATCTGCTCCGGGCACCGGGCGACGGCCCGGGCGGGCTCGGCCCGGCCTGCGGGATCACCCTGCACGTGCTCGGCGAGGGCAGCGAGGACGGGGTCGGCGCGATCCTGGCCCGGGCCGTGGTGCTGTCCACCGGCGGGATGGGGCAGATCTACTCGGCCACCACCAACCCGGCGGTCTCGACCGGCGACGGCGTCGCCCTGGCCATGCGGGCCGGCGCGGCGGTCACCGACGTGGAGTTCGTGCAGTTCCACCCGACCGCGCTGATCACCCCGGCCGGCGCGAACGTGCCCGGCGCCACCCGGGCCCAGCAGCCGCTGGTCTCCGAGGCGCTGCGCGGCGAGGGCGCCCACCTGGTGGACGGCGACGGCAAGCGGTTCATGGTCGGCCAGCACGAGCTGGCCGAGTTGGCCCCCCGGGACGTGGTGGCCAAGGGCATCCACCGGGTGCTGCTCGCCACCGGCGCCGATCACGTCTACCTCGACGCCCGGCACCTCGGCGGCGACTACCTGGCCGGCCGGTTCCCGACCATCGTCGCGTCCTGCCTGGCCATCGGCGTCGACCCGGCCGCGGACCTGATCCCGGTCGCCCCGGCCGCCCACTACGCCTCCGGCGGCGTCCGTACCGACCTGCACGGCCGCACCTCCATCCCCGGCCTGTACGCCTGCGGCGAGGTCGCCTGCACCGGCGTCCACGGCGCGAACCGGCTGGCCAGCAACTCGCTTCTGGAGGGGCTGGTCTTCTCCCGGCGGATCGCCGAGGACATCGCTGCAGGATTGCCCGAGCAGGCGAAGCCGGCCGAGACCGGCGCCTGGGTGGGCGGCGAGGCCTGGGTGGTGCCGGCCGGAGGGACGCCGGCTCTGCAACGGGCGATGACCCGGGGGGCCGGAGTGCTCCGCTCGGCGGCGACCCTCGCTCAGACGGCGACGACGCTCGGGGACATCGCCACCGACCGGGGCACCCCGCGGACTGCCGACTGGGAGGCGACGAACCTCATCACGGTGGCGTCGGCCCTGGTCGCCGCCGCGTACGCGCGCCAGGAGACGCGCGGTTGTCACTGGCGGGAGGACTACCCGACGGCCGACGAGCGGTGGCTGGGCCACCTCGTCGCCGGGATCGGGGCGGAGAGCCGGTTGACCGAGCGGTGGGAGGAGACCCGATGAGGGAGTCGACGGAGCAGGCGGTGCGGGCCGGGGGCCTGGACCCGGCGCAGGTACGCCAGGTGATCACCAACGCGCTCGCCGAGGACCTGGGACCGGAGTTCCTCGATGTCACCAGCGTCGCCACCATCCCCGCCGAGCAGAACGACACCGCCGACCTGGTCGCCCGCGCCGACGGTGTGGTGGCCGGGCTGGCGGTGGCCGCGGCGGTGTTCGAGCTGGTCGGCGAGGTGACCGGCTCGGACCGTACGGTCGAGGTGTCGCTGGTCGCCCACGACGGGCAGCGGGTGGCCCGCGGGGACGTGCTGGCCACGGTGACCGGCCCGACCCGGCTGTTGCTCACCGCGGAGCGGACCGCGCTCAACCTGCTGTGCCGGATGTCCGGGGTGGCCACCCACACCCGGGCCTGGGCCGACGCGCTGGCGGGCACGAAGGCGATGGTGCTGGACACCCGCAAGACCACCCCCGGCCTGCGGGCCCTGGAGAAGTACGCGGTCCGCGCGGGTGGTGGCACCAACAAGCGGATGGGCCTGCACGACGTCGCGATGATCAAGGACAACCACAAGCTGGCGGCGGGTGGCATCGGCGCGGCGTACCGCCGGGTCCGGGAGACCTTCCCGGACGTGCCGGTGCAGGTGGAGGTGGACACCCTGGCCGAGGCGGTGGAGGCCGTCGAGGCCGGTGCGGACTTCCTGCTGCTGGACAACATGACCCCGGCGCAGCTGCGCGAGGTGGTCGCGGCGGTGGGGGACCGGGCCGAGCTGGAGGCGACCGGCGGGCTGACCCTGCCGGTGGCCGCCGAGTACGGCGCCACCGGAGTGGACTACCTGTCGGTGGGCGCGCTGACCCACTCCTCGCCCATCCTCGACATCGCCCTGGATCTGCGCGAGGAATGAGCGTCTAGGCTGCCAGCGTGCTGCTCTGCATCGACATCGGAAACACGAACACCGTGCTGGCGACCTTCGACGGCGACAAGCTGGTGCACTCCTGGCGGATCAAGACCGACGCCCGTTCCACGGCGGACGAGCTGGGTCTGATGTTCCGGGGGCTGCTGGCCGGTGACGCCGTGGAGATCACCGGGGTGGCCGCCTGCTCGACGGTGCCGGCCGCGCTGCGCTCGCTGCGGACCATGCTGGCCCGCTACTACGCCGACCTGCCGAGCGTGATCGTCGAGCCCGGGGTGCGTACCGGTGTGCAGCTCGCCATCGACAACCCGAAGGAGGTCGGGGCCGACCGGGTGGTCAACACCCTGGCCGCGTACACGCTCTACGGCGGGCCGTCGATCGTGGTGGACTTCGGCACCACCACCAACTTCGACGTGATCAGCGGCCGGGGGGAGTTCCTCGGCGGGGCGTTCGCGCCGGGGATCGAGATCTCCTTCGACGCGCTGGCCGCCCGCGCCGCCCAGCTGCGCAAGGTGGAGGCGACGAAGCCGCGCTCGGTGATCGGGAAGAACACGGTGGAGTGCCTCCAGGCCGGCCTCTACTTCGGCTTCGCCGGCCAGGTGGACCGGATCGTCGAGCGGATGGTCGAGGAGTTGGGCGAGGTCAAGGCGGTGATCGCCACCGGGGGGCTCGCCTCCCTGGTGATCAACGAGTGCGGCACCATCACCCACCACGAGCCGATGATCACCTTGATCGGCCTGCGGATGGTCTACGAGCGCAACCTCTGACCCCACCGTCCGTCGTTGGCGTCAGTGCCGCCGGGCCCGGAAGACCAGCGTCCGGTACGGCAGCTCGACGGTCTCGCGCCCGGCCAGGTCCCGGTGGCCGGCGAAGAGGTCCCGCAGGTCCCGGTCGATCCGCTGCTGCTCCTGCGGCGGCGCGGTCAGCCAGTACGAGCGGGTGTGCAGCATCCCGATCACCTCGTCCGATGTCAGCGTGGTCGTGTGCGCGAACTCGCCCAGCTCCACCGGGCCGAAGGCGTCGCCGAAGTCGGCGTACTTCTCGACCACGTCGCCGGCGTTGTACCCGAGGTGGGCCACCCGGCTCAGCTCAGCCACCCACGCCACCCGCTCGTCCCGGACGTTCCAGATCGGGGCGAACGTCCCGCCGGGCCGGAGCACCCGGGCGATCTCGGCGTGCGCCCGCTCCTTGTCGAACCAGTGGTACGCCTGGCCCACCAGCACGGCGTCCACCCCGCTGTCCGGCAGCGGCATCGACTCTGCGCTGCCGGCGGCCGCCGTGGTGCCCGGGGTGGCGGCATCGAGCTGGGCCCGCATCCCGGGGTCGGGCTCCACCGGCAGCACCTGGTGGCCGAGGGCGAGCACGCCACGGCTGAGGATGCCGGTGCCGGCGCCGACGTCGACCACCCGGGCGGGCGCGGGCAGCCCGGCCAGCGCCCAGCGGATCGCCTCCTCCGGATAGCGGGGCCGGTACCGGTCGTACTGTGCGGCCGCCGCGCCGAAGGACAGGGCCTGAGTGGGGTCGGTCATGGCCGGCAGGTTATCCGGTAACGACCACCTGAGGGCTTGAGTACGCTCGGGGCCTGACCCCGCCGATATCTCCCTTCTGAGGAAGCGTGCCGTGACCGAGCAGAACGCCGTGCCAGTCGACCCCGCCGACGACCTTCCCGAGCAGATGAAGGTCCGCCGGGAGAAGCGGGAGCGGATGCTCGCCGAGGGCGTCGAGCCGTACCCCGTCGGATACCCCCGGACCAGCACGCTGGCGAAGATCCGCGAGCAGTACGCGGACCTGCCCACCGACACCGCCACCGGCGACCGGGCCTCGGTCACCGGCCGCGTGATCTTCATTCGGAACACGGGCAAGCTCTGCTTCGCCACCCTGCGGGACGGCGACGGCACCGAGTTGCAGGCGATGCTCTCCCTGGACCGGGTCGGCGCGGAGCGGCTGGACGACTGGAAGCGCCTGGTCGACATCGGCGACCACGTCGGCGTCACCGGTGAGGTGATCACCAGCCGCCGGGGCGAGCTGTCGGTGCTGGCCGAGGAGTGGGCGCTCACCGCCAAGGCGCTGCGCCCGCTGCCGGTGGCGCACAAGCCGCTGAGCGAGGAGGCCCGGGTCCGCCAGCGGTACGTGGACCTGATCGTCCGCCCGCACGCGCGGCAGATGGTCCGTACCCGGGCGGCCGCGGTGCGCAGCCTGCGCGATTCGCTGCACGGCCAGGGCTTCATCGAGGTGGAAACCCCGATGCTTCAGTTGCTGCACGGTGGGGCGGCGGCGCGCCCATTCGTGACCCACAGCAATGCGCTGAGCACCGATCTGTATCTCCGAATCGCGCCGGAACTGTTTCTCAAGCGTGCCGTGGTTGGTGGTGTCGACCGCGTCTTCGAGATCAACCGCAACTTCCGTAATGAGGGAGTTGACTCGTCGCACTCTCCCGAGTTCGCGATGCTGGAGGCGTACCAGGCGTACGGCGACTACGACACGATGGCCGCGTTGACCCGCAATCTGGTGCAGCAGGCGGCCATCGCGGTCAGTGGGTCGACCGTGGTCACCCACGCCGACGGGCACGAGTTCGATCTGGGTGGCGAGTGGCGATCGGTGACGCTGTTCGGTGTGCTTTCCGAGGCGCTCGGCGAAGAGGTCACGGTACGCACGGAACGGTCCCGCCTGCTCGAGTACGCGGACAAGGTCGGTCTCGACGTCGACCCGAAGTGGGGGCCGGGCAAGCTGGCCGAGGAGCTCTTCGAGGAACTCGTCGTGCCGGGCCTGCAGGCGCCCACCTTCGTGCGCGACTATCCGGAGGAGACCAGCCCGTTGACCCGGGCGCACCGCAG
The DNA here is from genome assembly GCA_049791715.1 of Micromonospora sp. Lineage (GTDB taxonomy): Bacteria > Actinomycetota > Actinomycetes > Mycobacteriales > Micromonosporaceae > Micromonospora. Next base: position 2,265 of record JBARAE010000216.1, on the reverse strand, counting down.
CGAGCCGGGGCTGGCCGAGAAGTGGGACCTCTACGTCCTCGGTTTCGAGCTGGGCACGGCGTACTCCGAGCTGGTCGACCCGGTGGTGCAGCGGGAACGGCTGGTGGCCCAGGCGCAGCTCGCGGCGCGGGGGGACGACGAGGCCATGCGACTGGACGAGGACTTTCTCCGGGCGATGGAGTACGGAATGCCGCCGGCCGGTGGTATGGGAATGGGAATCGACCGGCTCTTGATGGCGCTGACCGGCCTGGGAATTCGGGAAACGATCCTGTTCCCGTTGGTCCGGCCGGAGTAGCCGACGACCTTCTCCGTGTCGTTACCGGGTCCTATTGACGCGGTAAGCGTCGCGCGGGTTATTGTGCTCCTGGATTCTTTGCAGGAACAGCCCTGCTCGAAAGGAATGTGGGACGTGGCCAAGCAGATCATTCACAAGCTGGTCGATGACCTGGACGGCGGGGACGCTGACGAGACCGTCAAGTTCGCGCTCGACGGCGTTCAGTACGAGATCGACCTGTCGGCGGCGAACGCCGAGAAATTGCGCGACGTATTCGCGCAGTACATCGCGCACGGCAGCAAGGTGGGCCGGGGCGGCGTGGTCGTCGGCGGCCGGGCCGCACGCGGCCGGGGTGGTGCCACCGCTGACCGCGAGCAGAACAGGGCCATCCGCGCCTGGGCCAAGAAGGAAGGCAAGGACATCTCCGATCGGGGCCGCATCCCGCAGGAGATCGTCGACGAGTACCACTCGAAGGCGGGTCGCTGAGGCCCCGTCCCTCGACCGGGCGACACCGACGCCGGACCGGAGTGTTACTCCGGGCCGGCGTCGCCGTATCCGCCCTCGATCGCCGTCTGTCCGGGTCTCGCCGGACGGTGCCGGCGCGTCGTACGGACCCGCTGCGAACGGTGCCCGGGCCGGGAAGAATCGGGTCGGGGCAGGCGTTGTCCACAACCGGTGGAGATCCCGTCCACAACCTGTGGAAAAGATGTCCGGGGGTGACCCGAGTACGAGCGTGCGAGGTTCGCCCGCCGCTCGTGGTTCTCCACCCGAATTTCGCTCTGCGCGTACAGGCAGGGGTACCGGAACACCTCCTGAGCGCGGACGGTTGTCAGAAACGACGCGTACACGGCTCTCCACGGGGACACACGACCTCAGCGGAGTCGGTCCGCGGCGATAGAGTAATGAGGCACGGACGCCCGTCCCGGACGTCCGCGCACCGGCCCCGCCAAGATCTTGACCATCAAGGCGCACGGCACGTGAGGAGCACGAGGGCATGTTCGAGCGGTTCACCGACCGAGCGCGACGGGTTGTCGTCCTGGCCCAAGAAGAGGCCCGGATGCTCAACCACAACTACATCGGTACGGAGCACATCCTGCTGGGCCTGATCCACGAAGGTGAGGGTGTCGCGGCAAAGGCCCTGGAGAGCCTCGGCATCTCCCTCGAGGGCGTCCGCCAGCAGGTCGAGGAGATCATCGGCCAGGGCCAGCAGGCGCCGAGCGGGCACATCCCGTTCACGCCGCGGGCCAAGAAGGTGCTGGAGCTGTCGCTGCGTGAGGCGCTGCAGCTCGGCCACAACTACATCGGCACGGAGCACATCCTGCTCGGTTTGATCCGCGAGGGCGAGGGCGTCGCCGCCCAGGTGCTGGTCAAGCTCGGCGCCGACCTCAACCGGGTCCGCCAGCAGGTGATCCAGCTGCTCTCCGGCTACCAGGGCAAGGAGCCGGCCGCGGCGGGCGCCGCGCCGGGTGAGGCCGCGCCGTCGACCAGCCTCGTGCTGGACCAGTTCGGCCGCAACCTGACCCAGGCCGCCCGCGAGGGCAAGCTCGACCCGGTCATCGGGCGCGACAAGGAAATCGAGCGGGTCATGCAGGTGCTCTCCCGCCGTACCAAGAACAACCCGGTCCTGATCGGTGAGCCCGGCGTCGGCAAGACGGCCGTGGTGGAGGGCCTCTCCCAGAAGATCATCAAGGGCGAGGTGCCCGAGACGCTGAAGGACAAGCAGCTCTACACGCTTGACCTCGGTGCCCTGGTCGCCGGTTCCCGCTACCGCGGTGACTTCGAGGAGCGCCTCAAGAAGGTGCTCAAGGAGATCCGCACCCGCGGCGACATCATCCTGTTCATCGACGAGATCCACACCCTGGTGGGTGCGGGTGCCGCCGAGGGCGCGATCGACGCGGCGAGCATCCTCAAGCCGATGCTGGCCCGTGGCGAGCTGCAGACCATCGGCGCCACCACCCTCGACGAGTACCGCAAGCACCTGGAGAAGGACG
>JBARAE010000215.1:0-4728 GCA_049791715.1 Micromonospora sp. | reverse complement strand
CTGCAAGAGACCTGGTTGCGGTGGGTGGGCGTCGATCTGGACACGGTGCGGGATCACCGTGCGTACCTGGTGCGGATCGTCACTCGGCAGGCACTGAGTCGGCTGCGTACGCTCGGCCGGCGCAAGGAGTCCTACGTCGGCCCCTGGCTGCCCGAGCCGCTGCTCACCACCCCCGACGTGGCCGAGGACGTCGCGCTGGCCGACAGCGTCTCGATGGCGATGCTGCTGGTGCTGGAGACCCTCGCGCCGACCGAACGCGCGGTGTTCGTGCTGCGCGAGGTGTTCGACCTCGGGTACGACGAGATCGCCGAAGCGGTCGACAAGAGCCCCGCCGCGGTCCGCCAGATCGCACACCGGGCCCGGGCCCACGTGGCGGCGCGCCGGCCGCGCCAGGTCGTGTCAGCCGCGGAGACCCGGGGCGCGCTCGACGCGTTCCAGCGGGCGGTCGAAACCGGCGACCTGCAGAGCCTGCTCGACATCCTCGCGCCGGATGTGGTCCTCCTCGGCGACGGTGGCGGCGTCAAGCAGGCCGTCCCGCGGCCGATCGTGGGGGTCGACAAGGTGGCCCGTCTGCTGGTCGGCGGGTGGGGCAAGGTCCCCGGCGTCACGTCGCTGCAGCCGGCGCAGGTCAACGGCCACCCGGCGCTGGTCGTCCGGCTGGACGGCGAGCTCGACACCGTCCTGGCCCTGCGCATCGACGACGGCCTCATCAGCGGGATCTACGCCGTCCGCAATCCCGAGAAGCTGTCGCACATGGAGCGGGAGACCGCCCTGAGCCGCTGATCCCCGCGGCGCCGGCGGGTGGTCCGCCCTCTCACCGCCGCCTGAGCCACGGTGGGCGCGGCGCGCAGCGTGCGGTGTGATCCACCGGCAGCGCGCACCGGCCGCGGCCGTCCGGCAGCGGCCGGTCGCAGAAGACCCAATGGCGTACGCACTGCTCGTCCTCCGCCGACACGGTCACGCCGCCCGGCTCCACCCGGGCGCTGAGCTGCGCCAACAGTCGAGCGGCGGTACGCGCGAAGATGCGGGCACGGTGCAGGTCCGGCGCGGTGACCGGCAGGTGGATCACCCAGCGGTCGGTCATCGGTAGCGGGTGTTCGTCGACTGCGCGCTCTGCCAGGCACGCAGCGCGTTCTTGATGCGTACGTTCTCCTCCTGCACCGCGACCAGGGCGGTCTGCGCGACGGCGAGTTCGTCGGCGACCTGGTGCAGGAAGGCGCGGATCTCGACGGGGTCGAGGCCGTGCCGGCGGACGTTGAAGCACCGGTCGCGGATCTGCCACGGCCGTACGGGCGGCCGATTTCGGGGTGAGCCGACGTCCGTCGGGCGTCGTTCCTCGCGCCGGCTCGCCAGCCGGCGGATCAGGTTGCGCACGGGGTGACCGCCCTTCGTCGCATCGGGTCGAGGTGGAAGGGGGGTCTCCGGCCGGTTCCGGTCGGCGAAGACCGCCCCGCCCTGCCGCCGCAGCCTCGATCGGCGGGTACGACGGCAGGGCCGCGCCGGGGGAGCGCGCGGGAGTGAGGTCTCGGCGGCGATGCGAGACCGTTCCGAGAGGCGCCAACCGACCGCAGCGGCACCGCATCACCGAGAGCGACGGTATTGCCACCGAGTCACCTATGTCAAGCATTCCTCCGAGTCAGCTACCCACTTACGTCACTGGCGCTACGTGCGTTGCCTGCGTCGAGGCGGCTGATCAATACTTGGTGAGCCAACCGACTGCAAGGGGCGCCGCGTGCCTATTCCGCCCACGATGGACGAGCTGCTCGACGCTCTCCTGAAAAAGATCAAGGACGGGACCTACCCGCCCGGCTCACAGCTGCCATCAGGGCGGGCCCTGGCGGCGGAGTACGACGTCTCGCAGTCGACGATCAGTCGCGCCGTGGCGACGCTGCGGCAGCAGGGTGTGCTGGTCGGCCGCCCGGGTCGCGGCGTCTTCGTCGCCGAGTCCCCCGGCGCTGACCAGCCTGGCCGGCGGTGAGCCTGGATCAGTTCGCGAGCGACGGGGGATACGTTCAAACTTTCTGTACAACCATCTAGTGCCTGCTCTAGATGGCCTGTAAGGGCACGCAGCGCGCCTCCGAGCCACTGTCTCCCGAGCTGTTCCGGGCTCCTCGGGCTGTCGGGCTCCTCGGGTGTCCTCGGGTGTCCTCGGGTTGTCAGGTCTCAGGACGTTCGTGACAGAGGAGTCTCGGAACGTGGGTGACACTTCCGGCTAGCGGGGCGGTGACGGCGGTTCGGGCGGGCGTCCTCGGGCGCGGGCTGTATCGGATAGGGCGATCGCGGCCAGGACGAGAGCAGCGGCGATGGCGATCACCAGCCGCGGCGCCCGGATCATCGCCGGTGAGATGGCGGCGAGGACCAGGACACCGATCAGCCGGTTGCGGGACACGCGGGCGAAGACCGCGTACTCGAAGATGCCGCGCCCGGCCAGGAACAGCGCAGGCCCGCCGAGGATCATGGCGATCCAGATCGGCTCTGCGTGTCCGAACGGGTCGGCGAGGACGTGATCGATGCAGTTGGCGGTGATGACGATGCCGGCCACCATGATCGGGTGGGAGTAGGTTGCCGAGATGCTGAGGCGGAGCGGATCGGGGGCGGCCGCGATGGCTTCCGCCAGCAGCTGCCCAGCGCGGTAGATATAGATTCGCCACAACAGCACGGTGGTAGTGAAATACACCAAGGCTGCAACGCTGTGCTCGGCCCCGAAGCCACTGGTGCCGAACGCCAGACCCGTGACCAGGATCAACTCGCCGAGCGCAATGATGAAGAACTGCCGGAAGCGCTCGGCCAAGTGCTCGCCCAGGATCGCAAGCTCCGATCGCGCAAGGCGACCCAACCCCGGTGTGGGCAAGCGGAGTGCGGTCGCCGTGTAGTCGACGGCCACCGCCAGCGTCCACAGCGCCAGACGCGCCGTATCGTGCGCGACGACTCCCGCGATCCATGGCACGGCGGACACGCCGTACCAGAAGAATTGCCGCAGGAAGGCGCGCTGCGCCTGGTGGCCGCGCAGCAGGAGCACGAGGACGACGCTGGCGCCAATCCGAATGGCGACGTACGCGCCCGCGAAGAACAGGCCTCGCTTGCCGAACGCCTCCGGCGTCGCGGCGGCCATCACCAGGATGCCAAACATGGACGCGAGGACCAGCAGCTGTATCGGCGGTCGTTGCGGATCGAACCTGTCGGTTGTCCCCGCAACGCGGGACCAGACCCACCACAGGGCCAGCAGCAACACCAGCGTCTGGAAGGTGCCGATCCACGTCAGATTCTGGAGCAGCCCCTGCGTGAGCCGGAAGAGCGCGAGGACGAACACCAGGTCGAAGAACAGTTCCAGGAACGTTCCCTGCTGCGCCTGCCCGGGTCTCCGCAGCAGCCCGCCCGCCCTACTGGTCGCCATAGGCTCGCCCGCTTCTGCCGTCATTGTCGCTTTGAAGCAGTACCACGCTGCGGGCTCCCGTCGACCCGGATACCGCAACATCCGGGATGCCGAGTCGCTCAAGGCGAGGTCAGTCGATCGTGGGCAGCTTCGGGCCGAGGACGTCGTCGGCGTCCACGATGGTGTAGGCGTACCCCTGTTCGGCCAGGAAGCGCTGCCGGTGGGCCGCGTACTCGGTGTCGATGGTGTCCCGGGAGACCACCGTGTAGAAGTGCGCCTGCCGTCCGTCGGCCTTGGGCCGGAGCACCCGCCCGAGCCGCTGCGCCTCCTCCTGCCGCGACCCGAACGTCCCCGACACCTGGATCGCCACCGCCGCCTCCGGCAGGTCGATGGAGAAGTTCCCCACCTTGGAGATGACCAGGGTGCGCAGCTCACCGGAGCGGAACGCGTCGAAGAGCCGTTCCCGCTCCTTGTTGGTGGTCGAGCCCTGCACGATCGGGGCCTCCAGGTATTCGCCGAGCTGGTGCAGCTGGTCGATGTACGCGCCGATGACCAGCACCTGGTCGTCCGGGTGCCGGTCGACCAGCGCCTTGACCACGGGCAGCTTCGTCCGGGCGGTCGCCGCCATCCGGTACCGCTCCTCGGACTCCGCCGTCGCGTACGACATCCGCTCGGCGTCGGTCAGGGTCACCCGCACCTCGGTGCACTCCGCCGGGGCGATCCAGCCCTGCGACTCGATGTCCTTCCACGGCGCGTCGTACCGCTTCGGACCGATCAGGCTGAACACGTCGCCCTCCCGGCCGTCCTCGCGGACCAGCGTCGCGGTCAGCCCCAGCCGGCGGCGGGCCTGGAGGTCCGCCGTGAACCGGAAGATCGGCGCCGGCAGCAGGTGCACCTCGTCGTAGATGACCAGGCCCCAGTCGCGGGCCCCGAACAGGTCCAGGTGGGTGAACGCGCCGCCGCGCCGCGAGGTGAGCACCTGGTACGTGGCGATGGTGACCGGGCGGATCTCCTTGCGCTCGCCGGAGTATTCCCCGATCTCGTCTTCGGTCAGCGAGGTGCGCGCGATCAGCTCCCGCTTCCACTGCCGGCCGGCCACCGTGTTCGTCACCAGGATCAGCGTGGTCGCCTTCGCCTCGGCCATCGCCGCCGCGCCGACCAGCGTCTTGCCCGCGCCGCAGGGGAGCACCACCACGCCCGACCCGCCGGCCCAGAACGCCTCCACGGCCTCCCGCTGGTACGACCGCAGCGTCCACGGCTTGCGGCCCTCCTTGCCGGCCTCGGCCAGCTCGATCGGGTGCGCCTCGCCGTCGACGTACCCGGCCAGGTCCTCCGCCGGCCAGCCGAGCTTCAGC
>JBARAE010000214.1:0-10602 GCA_049791715.1 Micromonospora sp. | reverse complement strand
CGGAAGGCAGCGACATGAAGGACGTGGCGGATCCCAGCTGGCAGCAGCCGTCGGCGCTCGACCCGGCCGTTGTGCGCCGCGCCTGGCGGGTGACCGAGCCTCTGCATTCGATGATCTACTTCGTGCCCGAGGCGCGCGAGCGGTACGCGGCCCTCGGCCTCGCGGAGCCGGCCGGCTACTTCGCCTCCCGGGCGGCTGCCCTGGGGCCGGTCGGCCCCGGCCCGGTCGTTGCCAGCTTCTTCAACTTCAACCCGGACCTCGTCGCCCGGGTGCTGCCGGCCGCCTGGGAGCGGGCGACGCCGGCGGCCGTGCTGGCCGCCCGGCTGGAGGCCGCCGGTGCGGCCCTGACCCGCGCGCTCGGCGACGCGGTGCACGGCCCGGAGATGGTCGAGGCCGCTGAGCTGGCCCGGCGCGCCGCCGAGTCCGCCGCCGCCTACCCTGAGGGGCGGCCACTGTTCGCCGCCCACGCCGCGCTGCCCTGGCCGGAACAGCCGCACCTGATCCTCTGGCAGGCCCAGACGGTCCTGCGGGAGTTCCGCGGCGACGGGCACGTGGCCGCTCTGGTGCTCGCTGGCCTGACCGGGTTGGACGCACTGGTGCTGCACGCCGCGTCCGGCGAGGTGCCGGTCCGCTTCCTGCGCCGCACCCGCGGCTGGAACGGCGAGCAGTGGGCTGACGCGGTCGAGCGGCTGCGCGGGCGCGGGTTGATCGAGGGCGACGAGCCGGCCCTGAGCGACATCGGACGGGCGCAGCGCGCGTGGATCGAGGCGGCCACCGACCGGCTCGCGGCGCCGGCGTACGCGGTGCTCGGCGCCGACGGGTGCGGCCGCCTCGCCGAGCTGACCCGGCCGATGAGCCGGGCGGTGGTCGACGCCGGACTGCTCAACGTCGACAATGCCGTGCCGGCGCGTGCCGACCGGGTGGCGTCCCGCTCGACGTGAGCCGGCTCAGTTCTTCTCTGCTCCACGCTGCTCACCCCGGTCTTTACGAGCGGGGATGCGCCGCTGCATGGCTGGCCGCGGAACGGTTCGGCGACGGCAGCGGTTTCACGGCCCGCAGCCGGACGGCATCTATTGTCCGCCGGTCCCCTCAGCCGCTCCGCGGTCAGCGTCCGCGGACACGAACGGGCTGCGCATGCGGGTCATCGTGGCTGCGCTTACGTCTACGGCCCGCCCGCGATCGCGTTCGGTATCCCCGTCCCCCTCCGAACCGAAGGGATTCAGGGCGGGCGGCGTCATATCTGCCAAAACGAACTCCAAGATGTACAGAGCAGCGCACAACGGATTCACTGGCAGCTGCAAGCCGGGAAGGAAGAAGGGCGGTTGGGACAGACCATCGGCCATCACTCACCCGCTTCGACAGCCTACCGCTCTCACGCCCATCGCAGGCGGTGAGGCGGGACCGGGGCAATAGATCCTCGCGCCAACCGGGACTGCCGCCGTTGCCCGTCAGGCGGCGATCAACGTTGCGGCGTTGTGATCGGCTGACTCGATCCCAAGCCCCCTTGCTTCTTCCGCCTCGCGTGGACGGACGGGGTCACCACCGCCACGCGCGACCCGGTGGCCGCCCTGACGCAGTTGGGCCTCGTACAGCTCGTGGAGCGAAACGCTGTGATGCGCTTTTGTGCCCGTTTAGCTGGTCTAACTGGCATAGGGTGTCGCTACCGTCGAGCCATGTTGAGCCAGTCCTGGCACCGGTGGTGGCCAATCGTCTCGACCTTGGGTAGTTGGCGGCCGAGCATGCCGGCGATGACGTCGAGCTGATCGCGCACGTGGGCGGCGTCGGGTTGGGCGAAGATGGTGCGGATCGCGGCGGCGACCCCCTCCGCGTTGCCTTTGGGCACCAGGGCCAAGACGTTGCGCAGGAAGTGCACCCGACAGCGTTGCCAGGCCGCGCCGAGCAGCACCGCGCTGATTTCAGGATGACCGCCCGGCGGCCGGAGGCCTCCCCGGCGAGGTCGCCGATGGTCCGGCCAGCGCTCTACGGCGGCACCGGGGGCCGCCTCGTTCTCCGACGTCGACGCCCGCAACGTCGGCGCGGTCGGGGTCAACAACTGCGGATCGTTCCACTTCACCCCGGCCGGCTCCGATTTCAGCCTGACCGACCTCGGCGGCAACGACGGTGGCTGGCTGGCGCCATGGCTGCTGCCGAACACCATCACCTGCGACGACCGACCGGCGGTCGTCCCGCCGCCGGCGCCCGCGCCCTGGTGAGTCAGCGACCGGTGGGTCACCCCGTCCGGGCCCTCGGCCGTGGACGGGGTGACCGGCCGGAGGCGGCGAACGGGCCGCTACCGGACGTTCACCACAGCGGCGTCTCCGGCTCGGCATAGGGCTCATCGATCACGTGCACCGCGGCCTCCTCGGCGCTGGCACCACCGCCGTCGACACCGACCTCCCTGCCGACGGAGTCCGCCTCGACATCCTCACCGAAGCCGTCGTTGGTGTCGACGAGCCGCCCGGCCCGCAGGTCGCGGTCGAACCCCCGCCGGGTCAGCTCGTCCTCGTCGGCGTAGGGGGCGGGATCGTCGTCGGACGAGAGGTCGGGCTCCTCCTCGGCGAGCCGCTGCGCGAGCGACTCGCCCGCGTGCTCCTCGGCGGCGGTGGTCCCGAAGCGGTTGGCGCCCGACCAGTGATCGCTGGCCACGATCCCGACGTCGAGCGGGTCCTCGACACCGTCCTCGAGGGTGTCGGAACCGTCGAGAACGCCGTCGTCCTCGATGTCGTCGTACTGCTGCACCTCGTAGCTACCGGAATCGGCGCTCATAGGGAACCTCTCAAAGGGTGGCGCGATGGTTGCTCAGCTGCCGATGTTAGTCACTTCCCCCGGCTCGGCCACCGCACGGCCGACCCAGGTCAGGGCTCGTGCCCGAAGGGCCGAAGATGGGACTACCGTCGCCGCCCCGTTCACCCGCCACGGGCGAGGTGGTTTCATGGGCGCCATGGCGAGCCCGGTGATCCTGACCGTCGACGACGACCCGGTGGTGTCCCGGGCGGTCGCCCGCGACGTCCGCCGCCGGTACGGCGACCGCTACCGAGTGGTGCGGGTGAACTCCGGGCCGGAGGCCCTGGACGCGCTGCGAGCGCCGATACCCGCCAGGTACCGGTGTCGGCGTGCGGCGCCCGTCGCGCTCCCCCGCGCGGGAGCCTCTACTGCTTCGACCAGGCCTGGTCGAACGCTGACGTCGGCGGCAGCCACGAGCGTGGACGGGTCGATGACTTCATTGCTCAAGTCTGCCTCGATCTTGCCAACGCTCAGAAGCCTCCTCAGGTCCGTGCGCGGTGGATCGCCAGCTGGCATGCGAACCGAACGTGACTGCCACGGCGAGACCAGCCAGGACACCCGGCGCGGCAGACGGGGTTGAGGGCTCACCAGGTCAGCTCACTCGTACCGCCGGGTTGAAGCGCGCACAGATGGGTTGCGGTGCAGGCACGTCGCCCTCGGCATCGGTGTCGGGATGCGCCGATGATGGACGGTCGATCTAGGGAACTCGAGCGGCGGATTCGGTTCCAACTGCCTATGTGTCGTGTGGGATCGCGAAGGTCTCGATGTAGTCGAGAGCGGCTTCCAAGGCGTCCCTGAGGGGGGAGATGTCCCGGGCGACTTGTGCGAGGAGCATGCCGCCCTGGAACGCGGCGAGGAGCAGGCTCGCGAGCTGCTCGGGGTCGGCCTCGTTGCTCAGACGGCCCTGCTGCTGCAGGCGGAGGAGCGCGTCGCGGAAGATCTCTCGCCACTTAGCGAACGCATCCGCAAGCTCATCATGAACGTCGAGGTCGGTCTTGATGATCTCGCTGGCGAGCGACCCGAGGCTGCAGCCTTCGTGGTAGGAGCGTTCATACCCGATATAGAACGCTGCCCACTTCCGAAACCCCTCAAGGCTCTCGAAGCCGTCGAACTGTTCGCTGTGATGGAGCCCGAGGACGCGTTCAGCCTGCCATTCGATCACCGCCAGGACGAGGCTCTCCTTGGTCGGGAAGTAGTGGTTGATCTGCGACCCGCTGACGCCGGCGGCGCGCCGGAGCTTGTCGTTGTTCGTGGCGTGGACGCCCTCGGCGTAGATGAGCGCGGCGGCGTGCTCCAGTATCCGGGCACGCGTCGCCTGCCCCTTCTCGGTGAGCTGGCGAGGCTCTGGCGCTGCCGTCGTGGACTTCATGATTCACATCTTAGCAAAAGTGGGCTTGACAGCCCAGTCTTGTGTAGTGTTGTATCTACGGAGTGGGCTGCGCAGCCCAAAACTTGACCAACGTCGGTTACCGACCACCACCCACATGGACCGGAGTGGATTTCCCATGTCACGCCTGAACGTTCTTCCTGCCGATGAGCCCTCCGCCGGCGTGCGGGGCAGGCTTGACCAGGTCGGAGCGCAGTTCGGCTTCGTACCGAATATGTTCACCATGCTCGCGTCGAACCCGACCGTCCTCGATCTCGTCATGACGGTGCAGACGAAGGCGAGCAAGCTCCCGGCCGGGTCCCTGAAGGGCGGCATGTCCGTGGAGGACATCGAGCTGGCGCGGGCGGAAAGCTCGGTCGATCCGAAGCGGGCTGCGGTGGCTCGCTTCGCCCAGCGGGTGATCGAGACGCGCGGACGGGTCAGTGATGCCGACCTCGCGGCCGTCCAGGGTGCCGGGTACACCGATCCGCAGATCTTGGCGACCGTCACGCTGGTCGTCCGGGCACTGCTGACGAACTACCTCAACAACGTGAACCTGACCGACGTCGACATCCCGGCCCCCGACCTCGCATGAGCGCTTACCAAACTCGCGAGAACAGCGGCCTGACCGGTCGAACCCTCGCCCTGATCGACCGCACTGGAAAGGAACGACATGCCCGGTTCTGAGCTCTATGAGAAGTTCATGGCACTGCACACCCGAGAAGGGGGCCTCGTCATGCCGAACGCCTGGGATGGCGTGTCGGCATTGGTCCTGGCGGATGCCGGCTTCGAGGCCATCGGCACGTCGTCGGCGGCCCTGGCGGCCGCGCTCGGCCGCATCGACGGACGCCACAGCATCACCCGCGACGAGCATCTCGACCACGCACAGCTGCTCGGCCGGCTCACGGGGTTGCCCGTCAACGGTGACTTCGAGGACGGCTACGGCGTCACCGCCGAGGACGTCGCCGTGACTGTGGACAGTGCTGTCGCGCACGCGCTGGCCGGCATCGGGATCGAGGACACCACCGGGAATCCCGATGACCCGATCCGCGACTTCGACGACGCGGTAGGCCGGGTTCGCAGTGCGGTCGCCGCGGCGAAGCGACGCATCGTCGTCACCGCTCGCACCGACAACTTCATCCAGGGGCGGCCTGACCTCGATGACACCATCCGACGGCTGACGGCCTTCGCCGAGGTCGGCGCCGACGTGCTCTACGCGCCGTTCCCGCCCGACCTCGAGTCCCTGGTCGCGATCGTCACCGCCGTCGCGCCGACACCCGTGAACGTTCTCATCTCACCGGCGGACCAGGTGCTGACCGTCTCTGAACTGCAGAAGGCGGGGGTCAAGCGCATCAGCCTGGGCCCCGCGCTCTACACGCTTGCGATGGGTGCTCTCGAACAGGCGGCCACTGCGCTCAAGGCCGGCGACATCGCCTCGGCCACGACAGGCATCAGCTTCGACCGGGTGGGCGAACTCCTCGCCCGCAAACCCTAGCCGTATCCGACTTTCACCATCTACAACCCCTCAACTCATCACGCACAGAAAGCACGATGACATGGATCTCGACAAGCTCATGAGCAAGCACCTCAGCCGGTATTTCGACGGCAGCAAGACGATCCCGGATGAGACTCTTCAGCAGCTGCTGAGGTTCCTGCGCTCGGCTCCCACGTCGACGAACATCCAGCCGAATCACTTCTACGTCGTGTCCACTCAGGAGGGCAAGGAGCGGCTGGCGGCCAACCTCGGCGAGCGGTTCCGGGACAACGCCGAGAAGATCCTCAACGCCTCGCACACCATCATCCTCACCACTCGGGCCGATGTGCCCGAGCACCACCTCGAAGCGGTGTTCGCCAAGGAGCGGGCCGACGGCCGGTTCGCAGATGAGGCCAAGCAGGAGCGGTGGGAATCGATGACCCGTGACTTCGTGAGCCTGCGCAAATACAGCTACAAGGACACCTACCACTGGATGGAGAAGCAGACCTACATGGTGATGGGTCTGACGATGATGGCAGCCGCCGAGCTCGGCGTCGAGGCCATGCCGCTCGAAGGCTTCGACCCGATCAGCGTGGACAAGGCCTTCAACATCCGCGCGACCGGATACACCACCACCGTGCTGCTCGCGCTCGGCTACCCCGACGAGGCGAAGCAGTACAAGACCCCGGTGTCGCGGTTCGAGCCCGAGCGTCTGTTCACCTTCGCCTGAGCGGCCCGGCCCGGGCGAACCGATCGCTAGAGGAGTTGATCAGCTATGGACGGACAGGAACTCCAGAAGGTCGCGAACGAGTACGCGACAGAGCTGCCGGACGTGACGTTCGAGCACCGTGTCGGCCCGAATTGGGACCTGTACAAGGTGGGCGGCAAGGTCTTCATGCTCATGACCGACCTGCCGGGACACCCCGTCGTGATCCTGAAGGCCGATCCGGACGAGGCCGTTGGGCTGCGCGAGCAGTACGCAGAGATCACGACCGGCTACCACATGGACAAGAAGCACTGGATCACGGCAGCAGGTGGGCCCCGCCTCGACGAGAACCTGGTGAAGGAACTCGTCACCGACTCCTACCGGCTCGTGGTCGACAAACTCCCGAAATCCAAGCGGCCCGTGGATCCGAGCACGAACCCGGCCGCCTGAAACCCGAAACACGCACGAACAGAATCAACACAGAAGGAAGAACCATGATCGGACTCGGTGTTCGAGCCGCCAACGGCGCTCTGGAGATCCTCGACCTTCCGAACCCCCGCCAGCCTGACGCGGGCGAGCTCGTCCTGGAGGTGGTCGCGGCAGGGATCGGGCCGTGGGACGCCCTGCTTCACACGGGCGGTTGGGACGTCGGCCTCGTTCCGCCCGCAGCTCTGGGCGTCGAAGCCGTCGGCCGCGTCACCGCGACCGGCCCGGACGAGACCGAATTCCGCACGGGAGACCTCGTGCTGGTCCACGAGGCGCCCCTGCCAAGCGGCAGCGGCACCTGGGCAGAGCGCGTCCTAGTCCGTTCCGCGCACGTCGCACGACTGCCCGAGAACCTGGCTCCGGAGATTGCGGCGGCACTCCCGGTCGCCGGGCTCACCGCCCAGCAGGCCCTCGACGAACTCCAGGTCGACGCCACCACCCGCCTGCTCGTCGTCGGAGCGTCCGGCCCCACCGCGTCACTGGCCGTGCAACTCGCCCACCTCCGGGGCGCCGACATCGTCGCCGGTGCCGGGCCGGCCCGCGCCGATCAGCTCCGCGCCCTCGGCGCCAGCGAGGTCATCGACACCCACGCTGACGGTTGGGCGCAGAAGAGCGATCGCCGATTCGACGCCGTCCTCATCGCCGCGACAGGCACCGCCGAGGACGCGATCGGACTGCTCACCGACGGAGGCCGCCTCACCTCCATCACCTCGGACGCACCCGACCCGATTCGCGGAATCACCACCTCGGACCTCTACGTGCAGCCCGACGGACGTGCACTCGGCGAACTCGCGGCACTCGCCGCCTCCGGCGAACTGAGATTTGACGTCCAGACGACACCAATCAAGGACGGCGCCGCGATCGCGGACCAGGTCGCGGGCGGCCGCTCTGGTGGGGTCAAGTACGTCCTCGAGTTCTGACGTCCGCGGCAGAAGGACGTTGCAGATTGTCCGAAATGATGGTGTTCGTTCGTCATGTGGGGCCAGCACCTTCGTGACACAGCGCCCTTCTCCCTGCCCCTGACCATCGACGGCGACCGCACCACCGGGCTACACGTGCTGCGGTCTTGCCTTGCGCGCGCACGTCGTCTAGGACGCGTCGGATCAGTTCGGTGGCGATTCCCTGTTTGCGGAACTCGGGGTACACCGAGGCGGCCAGCAGCACGAGTCGGGCAAAGGAGGTCGGCTGGGCGCTCACCGGCAGCCCCGTCGACGATGACGGCATGCTCGAGCTGCTCGAGCCGTGGCGTGGGCACCGGCAGCGAATCGTGCGGCTCATCGGCGCCAGCGGATTCCGCAAACCCCGATTCGGCCCGCGTATCACGATTCAGGGCCACCGCGTCCACTGACGACTCCGCGGCCGAACCGCCCACTCATCGGCACAGGCACGGGGCGCGGTCACGACGCGCCTTGCTCGGTGTCGCCACCGGTTCGGGACAGCCGCCGGCGATGGCCCCCGTCCGTCATCCGCGCCGCCGTCCGCTGGGCGTGAGGGTGTTGATGTGCGCGATGGCCATGTCAAGGGCCCGGGCCAGCGGTCGGGCGGTCCGCCGGGTCTTGGCCAGGAGCAGGCCGCCCTGCAGGGCGGCGATGAGCGCCTCGGCGAGGGCCGCGGGATCCGCCTCGGACACCAGTTGCCCGTCGGCCCGCATCGCGGCCAGCCCATCGGCCAGCCGCGCCTCCCACCGCCCGAAGGAGGAATCGAGGACACCACGAGTGTTCTCGTTCCGGTCGGCCAACTCGTTGGCCAACGAACCGAGCGGGCACCCCCCGGCCCAGCCAGCGGCCTCCTGGGTCGCGACGACCAGATCCCGCCAGCGCCGGAGACCCTCGATCGAGTCGAGGTCGTCCAGTTCGGCGCGCTGAGCCTCCAGAATGCGGCTGGTCTGTCGGTCGATCACCGCCCGCAGCAGGTCGTCCTTGTCGGCGAAGTAGTGGTAGAGCTGCGATTTGCTGACCGCCGCCTCGGCCATGACCTCGTCCAGGCTGGTTCCGGCGGCGCCCTGGCGGAAAACCAGGGTGGCTGTCACCTCGATGATCCGCTCCCGGGTCCGGGCACCGCGGGCGGTCAGCCTGGTGGACCTCGTCGCTGTCATGCCCGTCACGATAGCTCAACTGGACTTGTCAGTCCAGTTTTCGTGGCGTTGACTCAATCGTGATCGTGGACCGGCTGACAAGGAGACGCACCATGGCTCGACTCGACAACGGCCAGACCTTCCCGACCCTCGAGGTGCCCCGTACCGGCGGGGGTACCCTCCGGCTACCCGACGAGTTCGCCGGGCACTACGGCGTCGTACTGATCTACCGGGGCTCCTGGTGCCCCTACTGCAACGCCCAGCTCGCGGCGTTCCAGCGCGCCACCGACACCCTCACTGCACTCGACGTCCGGGTCGCCGCGCTCTCCGTCGACGATGAACCAACCACCAAGGCGCTGGTCGACAAGCACCACCTCGCGTTCCCCGTCGGCCACAGCGCGGACGCCGAGCAGGTCGCCGCCCTGACCGGCGCATACCTCAACGACGACCCCCGTTACCTGCAGTCGGCCGGCTTCGTCCTCGGCCCGGACGGCTCCGTACTCAACGCCGTCTACTCCAGCGGCGCCATCGGCCGCCTCGTACCGGAGGACGTCGCCGGGCTGGTGCGCTACCTGCGCTCCCACGCCTGACACCATGGCCCCGCCGCGGCCGGCCATGCTGGAGTGCGCGCACAGACACCCCATCGTGGCCGCGCCTGCGGCGGCGCCGGGGAGCCGCCGAACAGCGCGACCGCTGCGCGAGCACCGCCGCGAAGCCGACCACCACGACCGCTCCGGGCGCCATGCCGTCCGGTGGAACGGCCACCGCACTGCCCGAGACGATCTCGTTCAGTGCCCGGACGCTCGACGGCGGCACCTTCGCGGGCAGCAGCCTTGCCGGCAAGCCCGCGGTGCTGTGGTTCTGGGCGGCCTGGTGCACCCGCCGCCGTGCGGTGGCCGACGAGGTGGCCGTCGTGCAGCGGGACAACGCCGGCAGGGTCAACCTGGTCGGTGTCGGCGGACTCGGTAGCGGCGACGAGGCGATGCGGCGGTTCGCGCGGGAGACCGGCATCGACGGCTTCCCCAACCTGGCCGACGACGACGGCCAGGTGTGGCGCCGGTTCAAGGTGACCAGTCAGGAGCACTACGTGCTGCTGGACTCCGCCGGGACGGTCGTCCACTCCGGTCAGCTGTCCCAGGCGGAGCTGCGCAGACGGGTCGCCGCGCTGAGTTGAGCATGCCGGAGACCCGCTACTGTCTCGCGCTGGGCGCTGGGCGCCGGGCTGCTGGCCGCGGTCAACCCGTGCGGCTTCGCGCTGCTGCCCGCGTACCTGTCGATGCTGGTGCTGAGCGATGAACCGGCGGCCGATCGGGGGCCGTTCGCGCCGATCGGCCGGGCGCTCGCGCTCACCGGCGCGATGACCGTCGGCATCGTCGCGCCGGCGGCGGACGCGGTGGCCCGGCGGCTGCCGCGGGTGTCGGTGCTGATCGGACTCGCCCTTGTAGCGGCGGGCGGTTGGCTGCTGACCGGCCGGCAACTGCCCACCTTCACCCCGAAACCGGCCACCGGGCCAGCGGTTCGACGAGGAACGGGCCGATGGTGCAGCCGAGCGAGGCGACCGCGTACGCCGCACCGTGGCCGTCGTGGTCGCCGGCTTCCGCGCCGGCTCCGCCTTCTCCGGCGTCGGACTGTTCCTGGCGTACGCGCTGGGCATGGGACTCGCGGTCGGGGCCGCCGCGCTGGCCGTCGCGCTGGCCCGGGAGTCACTGGTC
>JBARAE010000213.1:0-1916 GCA_049791715.1 Micromonospora sp. | reverse complement strand
CTGCACCGCCGCACCGATCTCCCGCAGGTTATGCGGCGGGATGCTGGTGGCCATCCCGACCGCGATCCCGGTCGAGCCGTTGACCAGCAGGTTCGGGAACCGGGACGGCAGGACGGTGGGCTCCTTGGCCCGCCCGTCGTAGTTGTCCTGGAAGTCGACCGCGTCCTCGTCGATGTCCCGCAGCAGTTCCATCGCCAACGGCGCCAGCCGGCATTCCGTGTACCGCATGGCAGCGGCCGGGTCGTTACCCGGCGAACCGAAGTTCCCGTGCCCGTCGACCAGCGGGTACCGCAGCGACCAGGGCTGCGCCATCCGGACCAGGGCGTCGTATATCGACGCGTCACCGTGCGGGTGGTACTGGCCCATCACGTCGCCGACCACCCGGGAGCACTTCACGAAGCCGCGCTCCGGGCGGTAACCGCCGTCGAACATGCCGTACAGGATCTTGCGGTGCACCGGCTTCAGGCCGTCGCGGACGTCCGGCAGCGCACGCCCCACGATCACGCTCATCGCGTAGTCGAGGTACGAGCGCTGCATCTCGACTTCGATGCCGACCGGTTCGATGCGGTCGCCGCCGGTGGGAACCGTCGTGTCGGTCACTGATCACCCTTCGCTGTGGATATCTCTGTGGAAAATGCGGATCGACGATCAGCAGTACGTAGCTGCGCGATCACGTACCGCTAAATGTCCAGGAAGCGCACGTCTTTGGCGTTGCGCTGGATGAACGACCGGCGGGCCTCGACATCCTCACCCATCAACACGCTGAACAACTCATCGGCGGTTGCCGCGTCGTCCAGGGTCACCCGCCTCAGGGTACGGGTGGCGGGGTCCATGGTCGTGTCCCACAGTTCGTGGTAGTTCATCTCGCCGAGGCCCTTGTTGCGCTGGATGTCCTCGGGCTTGGCGTTGGGCTTGGCCTCCTGCCGCAGCCGGATCAGCCCGTCGCGCTCCTTGTCCGAGTACGCGTACTGGACGTCGTCGCCCTTCCTGTTCCACTTGATCTTGTACAGCGGCGGCTGCGCCAGGTACACGTGCCCCAACTCGACCAGCGGCCGCATGAACCGGAACAGCAGGGTGAGTAGGAGGGTATTGATGTGCTGGCCGTCGACGTCCGCGTCGGCCATCAGCACGATCTTGTGGTACCGCAGCTTCTCGATGTCGAAATCGTCGTGGATGCCGGTGCCCAGCGCGGTGATCAGCGCCTGGACCTCGTTGTTCTTCAGGACCCGGTCGATCCGGGCCTTCTCCACGTTGAGGATCTTGCCGCGGATCGGCAGGATCGCCTGGGTCCGCGGGTCGCGACCCTGCTTGGCCGAGCCCCCGGCCGAGTCACCCTCGACGATGAAGACCTCGGACTCGCGCGGGTCGGTCGACTGGCAGTCGGCCAGCTTGCCCGGCATCGAGCCGGACTCCAGCAGCGACTTGCGGCGGGCCAGCTTCCGCGCCTGCTGGGCCGCGATCCGGGCCCGGGCGGCCTGGGACGCCTTCTGGATGATGGTCTTCGCCTCGGCCGGGTTCCGGTCGAACCAGTCGACCAGCCGGTCGTTGCAGACGCGCTGCACGAAGCTCTTCACCGGGGTGTTGCCCAGCTTGGTCTTGGTCTGGCCCTCGAACTGAGGGTTGGTCAGCTTGACCGAGATGATCGCGGCCAGGCCCTCGCGGATGTCCTCGCCGGAGAGCTTCTCGTCGCCCTTGAGCAGCTTCTTCTCCGCGCCGTAGCGGTTCACGACGCTGGTCAGCGCCGCCCGGAAGCCCTCCTCATGGGTGCCGCCCTCGTGGGTGTTGATGTTGTTGGCGAAGGTGTAGACCGACTCGCCGTACGACTCGTTCCACTGCATGGCGATCTCGACCGACATGCCCTCCTCCTCGGCGCCGAACTCGACCACCGTCTTGTGGATCGGGTTCTTCGAGGCGTT
>JBARAE010000212.1:0-4069 GCA_049791715.1 Micromonospora sp. | reverse complement strand
TCGTAGGCGAACTGGGAGTCGGTGCCGGCCAGGGTGAGGTCGTTGGCGAAGGACCCGCCCCATGCACGAGCGGCAGCCAGGATTCCCACGAGCAGAACAAGCCAGGCCGCCACCACGAACCATCGGTAGCGAGTCGAGAAGCCACTGAGGGCTGCGAGCACTGCCGGCCCCATTCGCGTGAGACAAATGTGTTGTCGCCTCTTCAGCCACAGATGAGGGGGTCGGCGCCACGTGCCCGGGCCCTCACATCAGGATTGTTTCCTGGCTCCTCTGGCCATTCGGCGAACATCGCAAAAACGGCAACGCTGACCGGCCTCTCGGCATACCGTGGCAGGTTAAGTAAAGTCTCGTAACCCCGGCGTCTGTCCGCTGGGGACGATCATCGAGGATGCCGGGTTGCAGGTGATCTCCGCAGCCCGGCCCGAGTGGATCTTCCCGTTCACCGGGCTGCAGCCCGCCCAGTTCCGCCGACTGGTCCGGCTGGTCGCCGAACGTGGCGGGGACTCGATCGCCGACGGGCGGCCGGGCCGACAGTGGGCCCTCGACCTTGCCGACCGGGTGCTGCTGGTCGCCGGTACTGGCGCACGAACCTGACCATGCGTCAGATCGGTCCGCTGTTCGGGGTGTCGCACTCTGCCGCGCACCGGGTCATCGACATCCTCGGGCCGCTGCTGGCCCTTGCGCCCGTGCGGCGACGTCCGGTCGACCAGATCGCGATCGTCGACGGCACGCTGATCCCGACCCGGGACCACCGCCTGGCCGCGCGGAGCAAGAACTCCCGGTACTCGACGAACCTGCAGGTCGCCATCGACGCCGGCACCCGCCTGGTCATCTCTGTTGGCGACCCGCAGCCAGGCAACCGCCAAGACACGGTCGTCTACCGCACCAGCGGGATCGACCAGGAACTGGCGGGCGGCCCACCATGGCCGACGGCGCCTACCGCGGCAACCCCGAGGTGATCATCCCGTACCGCAAGCCCGCCGACGGCAGGGACCTGCCGGCCTGGAAGGACGACCTCAACACCCAACACCGCACTGTCCGCGCCGGGGTCGAATACCCGGGCCAGGATGAAGAATTGGAAAATCATGCGCAACTACCGCCGCGCCGCCCACACATTGGCCGATGCCGCTTCCGGCATCGCTACCCTGCACAACATGTCCTCGCCGGGTGAGCACCAACCCGGTGCCGGGCAACGCCTTCACCGAGTTGCGAGACGTCTCTTAGACGATCCTCGTCAACGTGTCGCCTCGACTACTCCCATCATCCCGAGGTCCTCGTGGTCGAGGATGTGGCAGTGGTAGACGGTCCGTCCAGGGAAGTCCGTGAGGCGCAGCCGCACCGTCACGCTCGACCGGGCGGGCAGGATGACCACGTCGTACCACTGGGGGTCGCCCTCCACCGGACTGCCGTCGCGGGCCACCAGCTGCACCGGCCAGACGTGCAGGTGGAACGGGTGGTTCATCGGGCTGGTGTTGCGGATCGTCCACTCCTCGACTGTGTCGAGGCGGACGGAGGTGTCGACCCGGTCGGGGTCGAACTCCTTGCCGTCGATCGTGAAGCTCACGCCGCCGCCCATGCCCCGGCCCATTCCCATGGCGAAGGTCAGCGTGCGCCGGCCGTTCACGGCGACTGCCCGCAGGTCCTCGGGTTCGACCAGCCGGCCGGGTAGCTGGGGTGTCGGCACCGCCTGGCCCGCCGCCTCCACCTCCAGCAGCGTGACGGGCGTGTCGCTGCCCGCGTTGCCGCGCCCCAGGCCCATGCCCATGCCGCCCCGGTCCACCGGCTCGGCGACCAGCTGGTGTCGGCCAGGGCCTGGTATCCGTACCAGCAGCTCCGCCCGGTTGCCGGTGGCGAGCAGGATGTTGTCGACCTGGGTCGGCGTGGCGAGGCGACCGGTGTCCCCGGCGACCTGCAGCAGCTCAGCCCCCTCCAGCCGGAGTCGCATGAAGCGCGACGTGCAGGCGTTGATGATGTGCCAGTGTTCGTAGCCGCCGGGGGAGACGGTCATGGTCGGCTTCAGCCGGCCGTTGACGAGCACCAGCTCGCCCTCCCGGCCGAGCATCCGGTCGCGTTGGTTGGCACGTGCGATGCGGTCGCCGTCCAGGGTGGTGTCGGTGATGACCAGGACCCGCTCGCGCTGCGCCGGCAGCGGCACCGAGTCGTCCCGCTGCACGACGATTGCCCCCATGAGGCCTGCGAAGAGCTGATCGGCGACCGTTCCGTGCAGGTGCGGGTGGTACCAGAACGTCCCGGCCGGGTGGTCGCGGGGGATCTCGTACTCGTAGCGGAACGTTTCGCCGTCCCTGATGTGCAGGAACGGATTGTCGCCGTTCCGCTCCGCCGACACGTGTAGCCCGTGCGTGTGTAGGTTCGTCGAGGCGCCCAGGCGGTTCACCAGATCCAGCGTCACCCGGTCGCCCGGCCTGAGACGAAGGGTCGGACCGGGCACCGAGCCGTTGTACGACATGGCCTGGACCGAGCGGCCGGCGATCGTCACCCGACCGGCGGCGGCGGTCAGCGTGACCTGCAGCCGACCGCCCTCGCTGGCGATCACTGTCGGCTCGACGAACCGGTCGCCGGTCGGAACGGCGCCGGGGGAGCCACTCACGGTCGACGTCGGGGAACCCCAGCCGCGCAGCAGCCCCGCCGCCCCGACACCGACACTGACGGCGCCCGCGCCGGCGAGCAGCAGCGCCTTCCGGCGTGTCATTCCGCGGCGGCGTCCGTCGCGACGTTCAGTGCTCATCGGGCTCCCGCCGTCGCTGCCGGTACTCCTCCTCGCCGATCTCACCGCGTGCGAACCGCACGTCGAGGATCTCCCGTGCGGTCGCGCCCCGGCCAGTTGCTTCCCCGGAAGGCGACCGCGCGGCCAAGGCCAGGCCGGCGACCATGGCCGCCACCCCGACGAGCAGCAGCAGCCACCACAGCCACGTCCAACCTATTCCGGCACCCCACGGGCCCATGGCGCCTCCTCGCTCGATCACCGGCGTGCCGAACCGGGAGTCGCCCGGGCGGCACGCCCATCGCGCAGGCGAGTGATGTTGGTTTAACCGGCAGGGTGCCGATCTGACGTTATCCGGTCTCCGCCGACCGGAGCAGCCGGACGGCGATAGGCGCGGGGCAGACACCCGATGGGAGGACCGCGTGGGCGACGGCGAGATCCCAGCCCTGACGCAGGATTCGGGCGCCATGGTCGACGGTCGCCCGAGCCGGGCCGCTGCGCGTTCGGCGAGATTGCGCACCCAGTCGGCGTCCGACGGGTACGCCCGGACCCCGGTTACGGCATTCCCGACCTGTACGACGGTGATGTAGCTGAACTCCGGGTCGCTGGTTGTGCCTTCTGGGAATCGCACCGGTTCCTCGGCCAGATCTTGCGGCTGCCGAGCTCAGTGGGGACACCCGCGAGAAACATATGTTGCCTTCCACGGGACCAGGGGAGGTACCAGCTCGGCCGGGCGACGACGGGCAGCCGCTGGTTCGTCGCCGCGCCATTGGCCTTGGGTGGTGCTCTCGCTTGTAGCTGTGTTTTTTGCCGGTTTGCGGTCCCGCTTCGGTAGCGAGGTTTGGCCCACACGAGGTCGGGGAGACGGAACGCATGCCGCTCATCAAGATGACTGGGGAGCAGGCCGCCGTACAGTTCATGGAAGGAATGCGGAAGGTGGCCGCCGCCGCGACGCGGTACCGGGACGAGGAGCTGTTCGGGGCGCTCCTCAAGATGGCCAGGGCAGCCGCGTCCCAAGGCGTCGCGGTAGAGCCGCAGGGCGGGCAGTTCGCCCCGTGCCCGGTGTGCGATGCCGCGCCCGGCCGGAGCTGCATGAACGTTCCGGGCCATCCCGTGCGCGACGATTTCCACCCTGAGCGGGTCGAGCTGGCCGCGAAGGTGCTCGCTGGAGAAGTGCCGCCCCCGTGACGCACCGCATCTTCCGCAGCTCTGCTGGTCGCGATGCTGGCTAACGCCGGCGACAGTGTGGACGAATCAATCCCGTCGCCATCGAGACGCCCCGCGGGCTGCTGGTCGGGGCGCTGCGGGCGACGGCCGCCCGGTCTATGCGCGTCACAAGAGCCAGAA
>JBARAE010000211.1:0-5276 GCA_049791715.1 Micromonospora sp. | reverse complement strand
GATCTCCACCAGGGCCTGCGGCACCGGACGGCCGTCGCCGTCGAGCACCCGGCCGTGCACGATGATCCGCTGCCCGAGCGGCTCCCCGTCGTGCTGACGGGTCAGGTCGTGGTCCAGCGGGCCGAGCCGGCCCTCGCCGAGCAGCGGCCCGGTGACCTCGGTCAGCCGCTGCGGCAGGTAGGTCAGCGGCTGCCGCGGCGAGCGCGGCACCGTCGACTTGTAGCCGGGGCTGAGCAGAGGCGGGTGGGCGTCGACATCGTCGCGCCGGTACTGCGGCAACACCAGACCACTCTCGGTCCGGTGCACCATGTCCTGGGTCATGACCTCTCCCCTCAGGCTTCCAGCACGACGGCCAGCCCCTGGCCGACCCCGATGCAGATGGCCGCGAGTCCCCGCCCGCCGCCCCGGCGGTGCAACTGCCACGCCAGCGAGCCGAGGATCCGCGACCCGGACGACCCGAGCGGGTGCCCGAGCGCGATCGCCCCGCCCTGCGGGTTGACGATCTCCGGGTCGAGCTCCGGCCATTCGGCGAGGCAGGCCAGCGACTGCGCGGCGAACGCCTCGTTGAGTTCGACCACGTCGAGGTCGGCCCAGCCTATGCCGGCCCGGCGCAGCGCCTCCTGCGCGGCGGCCACCGGGCCGATGCCGAACAGGTGCGGCTCGATCGCGGTGACGGCCCGGGACACGATCCGGGCCAGCGGTGCCCGGCCGATCGCGTCGGCGCCGGCCCGGTCGGCGAGCAGCAGGGCGCTCGCGCCGTCGTTGAGCGGGGACGAGTTGCCGGCGGTCACCGTGCCGTCGGGCCGGAAGACCGGCTTGAGCCGGGCGAGGGCCTCCGGGGTGGTGGTGGCGCGGATGCTCTCGTCCCGCTCGACCTCGGTGCCGGGCACCGGGCTGACCTCGTCGGCGTAGCCGCCGGCGTCCCAGGCTCGGGCGGCGAGCTGGTGGCTGCGGTACGCGAACCGGTCCTGCTCCTCGCGGGAGATCTTGTACCGGTCGGCGAGAATCTCCGCCCCCTCGCCGAGCGCCACCGTCCACTCCTGGGGCATCCGCGGGTTCACCATCCGCCAGCCGAGGGTGGTCGAGTGCAGGGTCTCGTGCCCGCGGGGGTAGCCCTGTTCGGGTTTGGGCAGCACCCAGGGCGCCCGGCTCATCGACTCGACGCCACCCGCCACGCAGATCGACGCGTCACCGAGGGCGATGGCCCGGGACGCCCCGATCACCGCCTCCAGTCCGGAGCCGCAGAGCCGGTTGACCGTGGCGCCGGGCACCGACGGGGGCAGGCCGGCCAGCAGCACCGCCATCCGGGCCACGTCCCGGTTGTCCTCGCCGGCACCGTTGGCGTCGCCGAGCAGCACGTCGTCGATGCGGGCCGGGTCGAGGCCGGGGCTGCGCCGGACCACCTCCCCCACCACGTGGGCGGCCAGGTCGTCGGGGCGTACGCCGGCCAGCCCGCCGCCGTACCGGCCGATCGGGGTGCGTACCGCGTCGAGGATGTAGACGTCGTTGCTCATCGGGCCGCCACCTTCTTCGTCGCCTCCAGAGCGCGCAGGACCGCGAGCTCGTGCTCGGTCGGCGGGTCGACCGCCGCGAGGTCCCCGGCGACGGCGAGGTCCCAGCCGGTGGCGGCCCGGGCCTGCTCGACGGTCACCTCGGGGTGCAGCCGGGTCAGGGTCAGTTCGCAGGTCTCCGAGTCGGGCTCCAGGATGCCGAGGTCGGTGATCACCACCCGGGGGCCGCCGCCGCGCAGCCCGAGCCGCTCCCGGTCGCCCGGTCCGCGGCCGTACCCGACCGAGGTGACGAAGTCGACCCGGTCGATGAACGTACGCAGGCTCTGCCGGACGACCACGACCACCTCGCCGCAGGACGCGGCGATCTCCGGGGCGCCGCCCGCCCCGGGGAGGCGGACCTTGGGGCCGTCGTAGTCGCCGCCGATCACGGTGGTGTTGATGTTGCCGTACCGGTCGAGCTGGGCGGCGCCGAGGAAGCCGACGTCGATCCGGCCGGGCTGGAGCCAGTAGTTGAAGACCTCGGGCACGGAGACCACCGCGTCGGCGGTGTCGGCGAGGACTCCGTCGCCGATGGAGAGCGGGAGCCGGTCGGGCTTCGCGCCGAGGCAGCCGGACTCGTAGATGAGCACGAGGTTCGGCGCGTGCGTGGCCCGGGCCAGGTTGGCCGCGGTGCTGGGCAGGCCGATGCCGACGAAACAGGCGGTGCCGTCCCGCAACTGCCGGGCGGCGGCCACCGTCATCATCTCGTCGGACGTGTACTCAAGGCTCACGCCTGCACCTCCGCCTTCAGCACGTGCTGCTCCATCCACTCGCGGAAGGTGTCCCGGTCCCGGCTGACCGCGTCCCAGCGGACGTAGAAGTCGTTGTCGCGGACCGAGTAGCCCTGCGCGTAGGAGGGGTGCGAGCCGGCGGGCACCTCGGCCACCGCGGTCACCGCCCAGCTCGGCAGGACGACCTGGCCCGGTACCGGTTCGAGCTCGTCGACGATCT
This sequence comes from Micromonospora sp., assembly GCA_049791715.1. GTDB lineage: Bacteria > Actinomycetota > Actinomycetes > Mycobacteriales > Micromonosporaceae > Micromonospora. The sequence goes on along the minus strand of JBARAE010000211.1, from coordinate 2,775 downwards.
CCTCGACGGTGACCAGCGACCGGTGCGCCGCGAGGACCGCCTCCTTCTGCACCCCGGTGATGCCCCACATCTGCACGTTGCCGGCCCGGTCGGCCCGCTGCGCGTGCACGACGGTGACGTCGGGGCGCAACGCGGGCACCGCCGTCAGCACCTCGCCGGTGAACGGGCAGGTGATCGTCTTGATGTTGCCGGTGTGCCGCGGCAGGTCGGTGCCGGTGTAGCCGCGCAGCACGGCGAACGGCAGGCCGGAGGCTCCGGCGACGTACCGGTTGGCCATGCCCGCGTGGCTGTGTTCCTCCAGCTCCAGCGGCACCGGCCAGGAGTTCTGCACCGCGTCGCGGAAGCGGTGCAGCGATCCGACACCGGGGTTTCCGCCCCAGGAGAAGACCAGGCGGCGGGCACAGCCCATGCCGATGAGCTGGTCGTAGATGACGTCGGGCGTCATCCGGACCAGGGTCAGGTCCTGCCGTCCCTGACGGATGATCTCGTGGCCGGCGGCGAACGGGATGAGGTGGGTGAAGCCCTCCAGGGCGACCACATCTCCGTCGCGGACCAGGTCCGCGACGCCCTCGGCCAGCGAGACGAGCTTCGCCATGAGCCTCCCCGCCTCCTGCGAATTCCTCGGCCTGCCCGCTGTTCGCTATGCGGACCGCCGTCCTCATGTCGAACGTAATGCCCGCCAACGCGATCCGTCAACGAGCCCGACCAGGGCGATCCGGTTGGACGTGCTCGTTGCAGAAATGTTGCGGCGACCCGTTGACGTGAGCGGAGTCACCGTGCAAACGTTCTAAATGAGAACAGCCGTTCGGCTAGCGAACACACCCCCGGGCCCCTCCGAACCGGGCCCCACCACCCCCCGGTCCCCCCGGACCGCCGGACGCGGGAGTACCTTCATGCGCCGTCTCATCACCAGCGCCATAACCGCCGTAGCCCTGCTCACCGCCACCGCCGCCTGCGGTTCCGGCGACGGCGGTGCCTCCGGCGGGCAGGGCGGAGGGCCCACCAAGGTCAAGGTCGGGGCCATCCCGATCGTCGACGTGGCCCCCCTCTACCTCGGCAAGGAGAAGGGCTTCTTCGCCGAGCAGAACATCGAGGTCGAGGTGGTCAACACGACCGGCGGCGCGGCCGCCGTACCGGGCGTGGTCAGCGGCGAGTTCGACTTCGCGTTCGGCAACGTGGTGTCGCTCATCGTCGCCCATTCGCAGAACCTGCCGCTCAAGGCGATCGCCGAGGGCAACTCGTCGACCGGCCAGCAGGGCAAGGACTTCAGCGGGATCGTGGTGCCGAAGGACAGCCCGATCAAGACCGCGGCCGACCTGGCCGGCAAGACCGTCGCCGTGAACAACCTCAAGAACGTCGGCGACACCACCGTCCGCGCGTCGATCCGCAAGGCCGGCGGTGACCCGTCCGGCGTCAAGTTCGTCGAGCTGGCGTTCCCCGACATGCCGGCCGCCGTCGCCGCCAAGCGGGTCGACGCGGCCTGGGTGGTCGAGCCCTTCCTGACGGTGACGAAGGACCAGGGCGCCCGGATGATCGCCTCCAACATGGTGGACGCCGCCCCGAACATGACCGTGGCGACCTACTTCACCACCGAGAAGACCATCAAGACGAAGGCCGACCTGGTCAAGCGCTTCACCGCCGCCATCGAGAAGTCCCTCCAGTACGCCCAGGAGCACCCGGACGAGGTCCGCAAGGTGCTGCTGACGTACACGAAAATCAGCCCGGAGGCCGCGCAGAAGATCACGCTGCCGGCGTTCCCCACGGAGATCAACCGGGAGTCGGTCCAGACGATGGCCGACATGATGCTCTCCGACGGCCTGATCAAGCAGAAGGTCGACGTGGCGGAGCTGCTCCCGTGACGTCCACGACCACGCTCGCCGCGCCAGCCCGGAAGTCCCGGGCCGGCGCGGCCGGTCGGCTGCGCGGGGGCAACGCCCTGCTCGGCGTGGCAGGGTTCGCCACCTTCCTCGCCCTGCTGGAGCTGGTGCCCCGCGTCGGCCTGGTCTCGCCGGAGTACCTGCCACCCGTCAGCCGGATCGGCGTGGCGCTGGCGGACCTGGCCGGCGACCCCGCGTTCTGGACCGCGCTCGGTGACACCGTCCGGGGCTGGGCCCTCGGCCTGGCGATCGCGGTGGCGCTCGGCGTCGTCGTCGGCTTCGTCATCGGCACCGTCCCCGTGCTGCGCGAATTCTCCGCCTCGACGATCGAGTTCCTCCGGCCCATCCCGTCGGTGGCCCTGATCCCGCTGGCCGTCCTGGTCTTCGGCACCGACCTCCGGTCGGTCCTGCTGCTGGTGGTCTACGCGGCGTTCTGGCAGGTCCTCGTCCAGGTGCTCTACGGCGTGCAGGACGTCGACCCGGTCGCGCAGGACACCGCCCGCACCTTCGGGCTGAACCGCTGGGGTCGGATGCGGTACGTCACCTGGCCGACCGCACTGCCGTACGTGCTCACCGGGGTCCGCCTCGCCGCCGCCGTGGCGCTGATCCTCGCCGTCACCGCCGAGCTGGTCATCGGCGCGCCGGGGCTCGGCAACGAGATCGGCACCGCGCAGTCCGGCGGCGCCGTCGCCCGGATGTACGCCCTCGTCATCGTCACCGGGCTGCTCGGCGTGGCGGTCAACGTCCTCGCCCGGCGGCTCGAACGGTGGCTGCTGTCCTGGCACCCGTCGCTTCGCCGGGAGGTGGCCGCGTGAGCCTCGTCCGCCGGATCACCCGCTCGACCGTCGCGGCGCTCGCGCTGCCGGTCGCCCTGCTCGCCGTCTGGTGGGTCCTCACC
>JBARAE010000210.1:0-2883 GCA_049791715.1 Micromonospora sp. | reverse complement strand
GTGTACGGGCCGCCGGTGGGGCCACCGCTCGTCGGGGCGCCGGAAGCCGGCGCACCGCTGACCGGCGCGGCGTCGGAGTCGAGCCGGAGCGAGGCGAGCATCCCGCGCAGTTCCACGGCGGAGGGTCGGGCGTCGGGGTCGTTGGCCATCCCGGCCCGCAGCACGTCGACGAGGTCCTCAGGCACACCGGGCAGGCCGGGGATCGGCTGGTGGAACATCTCCAGCACGGTCACCAGGCTCGGGTTCCGCTCGGACTGCCAGCGCGGCGGCCGGCCGTGCATCACCGCGTAGAGGGTCGCGCAGAGGGCGTACACGTCGACGGCGGGCGAGGGCGGGCTGTGGCTGAACATCTCCGGCGGCGCGTACGCCGGGGTGAGCACCTCCAGGGTGACCGAGGCGTCCCGCACCTCGGCGAGCACCGCGAGCCCGAAGTCGGCCAGGACCGCCGGGTTGAAGTGCGAGTGGAGGATGTTGGCGGGTTTGACGTCCCGGTGCAGGACCCCGGCCGCGTGCGAGTGGGCGAGCGCGTCGGCGATCTTGACGCCCAGGTCGCGGGCCTCCACCGGGCCGAGGGGCGAGGTGCGCATCCGTTCCGCGTAGGACCCGTCGCAGAGTTCCATGATGAGGTACGGGTGCTGGTCGACGGTGACACCGACGTCGAAGAGGTCGACCACGTGCGGGTGCGACGACATCTTGCCGGCCGCCCGCGCCTCGCGTAGGAAGCGCGCCTGGTCGCGGTCGCTGTCCAGGGTGCGGTTCTCCACCTTGACCGCGACCTCGCGCCCCACCGAGATCTGGGTGGCGCGGTAGACGGTGGCGTACCCGCCGCGGGCGAAGACCTGCAGGTCGGTCAGACCGGGCACGATGGGCAGCCGCAGGGCGCCGGGCGGGGTGTCGGTCACGGCTCGAAAATACCCAACGATCCGCGTCGCTCAGTGAACCGCGTCGGCCGCCGGGGCGGACCCCAGACCGGCGGGCGTGTCGTCCGGAGTGGCCGCCGGTGGGGCACCCGGCCGCGCGCGACGGGCGTCCCACCAGAGGCCGACCGCCGTGGCGACCGCGCCCAGCCCCTCCCATGCGGCGACCCCGAAGAACCGGCCCGGAGCCACCTCGGTGAGCACCGCAAGGCTGAAGACGGTGAAGGTCACCAGCCGGAAGAAGACCGTGAAACGGTAGAACGACCGCCACTCGGTGGCGGTGGCGAGCAGGTAGTAGGCCCCCATGTTGAACGAGGCCATCGAGGACGCGGTGAGGAACGTGCCGGTGTAGTCGCCAGGGGCGCGCCGGGCGGACACCTCGAAGCCCAGCAGCCGGAGCTGCGCCTCCGGCCAGACCAGCCCCAGCGCACCCAGCAGCAGCGCCAGGACCCCGAAGACCGCGATCGTCCAGCCGGCGCCGGAGCGCGGCAGCCTCATTCGTCCTCCCCATCCCCGGCCGCCGCTGTGGACGGCCTTTCGACCAGACACACGCTAACGGTCGCCCCCGACGCGCACATCGCCGGAACCGGCAAACCTACGACGCGCCGGTTGCGGGGTCAGGCCACGGCGAGCCGCGCCCGGAGCGCCTCGGCAACGGGCCGTTCACTGCGCTGCTCGGTGGAGTACGCCAGCCGTACCGCCTCCTCGGCGCTGGCCAGGGCGTCGGCCAGGCGGCCGCAGGCGGCCAGCGTCTCGGCGAGTACGCACGCCGCGATCACCTGACTGCGGACGTCCTCCGCCGGCGCGGCCACCGCCCGCTGTGCCCAGTCCAGCGCCTGCTCCCGTTGACCGTGGGCGAGCAGCGCGGAGGCGTACCGCGCCATGGTCTGGCGGCGGGAGAAGAGCAGTGACGGGCTGTTCGCGGCGGTGGTCGCGACCGGGGCGAGCAGCCCCACCGCGGTCGCGGTGTCACCGGCGGCGAGCCGGGCCATCGCCAGCAGCACCCGGGGCGCCACCTGGGCGGGCGCCTGCGGGTTGTGCGGCTCCACGCTGGTCAGCACCGAACGGGCGTCCCGCTCCGCGGTGTCGCAGTCGCCCATGTCCAGCGCCACGAAGCCGCGCAGCGTGCCGGCCATCCCGGTGAGCAGCGGGTGGGAGGTGCGGTCGGCGTACGCGAGCGCATCGGTGAGCAGGTCGGCCGCGTGCTCCGGCTCGCCCAGCCCGCGCGCCACCACGCCGCGGACCACCAGGGCGAAGCCCTGCCCCCAGTCGTCGGAGACCTCGGCGAACTCCCGGTACGCCTGCCGGGCACCCCGGTCGGCCTCGGCCAGCTCACCCAGCTCCGCCGTGGCGTACGCCTCGACCGCGCGCAGCGTGCCGACCGCCCACGCCTCGCCGACCCGCTCCCCGAACGGGAGGAACACCCGGGCCATCCGGCAGGCTTCCTTCAACCGACCGGCGAGCAGCCGGGCGAATGCCGTGGTTCCGCGCAGCCAGGCCCGCCCGTACGGGTCCTTCAGCTCGGCGAAGAGCCGGGCGGCCCGGCCGAGCACCGCGTCGGTGCCGGCGAAGTCGCCCCGGGTGGTCGTCACCCAGGCGAGGTTCTGCAGTGACCACGCCTGTCCGCGCGGGTCCTTCGCGGAGAGACTGACCTGGTAGGAGGCGGCGAGCCGGCTGCTCGCCTGACCCAGCCGGCCGGCGATGAAGTCGGCCATGCCGAGCCGGCGCATCGCCGAGGCACGCATCGTCGGCAGCTCCGCCGCGGTGGCCACCTGCAACGCCTCCTGCCAGCAGCGCACCGCCCGGTCCTGGTCGCCGAGGGTCTGGTGGGCCTGCCCCGCGAGCAGCAGGGCGCTGGTCCGGGTCGCGGCCGCGTCACCGGCGTGGGCAGCGATCTTCTCGGCGAAGGCGCGCGCGTCGGCCGGGCGGCCGCCCTGGAGCAGCGCCCGGGCGTGCACGACCCGGT
>JBARAE010000209.1:0-12265 GCA_049791715.1 Micromonospora sp. | reverse complement strand
GCACATGGGACACGTCTTCTCGTACACGCACACCGACACGGTTGCCCGGTTCCAGCGGATGCGCGGCCGGACGGTCTTCTACCCGATGGGTTGGGACGACAACGGCCTGCCCACCGAACGCCGGGCGCAGAACGTGTACGGGGTGCGCCCGGACACCGCCCTGCCGTACGACCCGTCCTGGGTGCCGCCCGTCGCCCCGGTCAGCGACGCGGCCCGGAAGAACCCGACCTCGATCTCCCGGCGCAACTTCATCGAGCTGTGCGAGCAGCTGACCGCCTCCGACGAGCGGGTCTTCGAGGCGCTGTGGCGGCGGCTCGGGCTGTCGGTGGACTGGTCGCTGACGTACACCACGATCGGGCGGCTGGCCCGGCTCACCAGCCAGCGCGCGTTCCTGCGGAACCTGGCCCGGGGCGAGGCGTACCAGGCGGAGGCGCCGACGCTGTGGGACGACGGCTTCGCCACCGCGGTGGCCCAGGCGGAGCTGGAGGACCGGGAGCGGCCCGGGGCGTACCACCGGCTGCGGTTCACCGGGCCGGACGGGCGGGAGGTGCTGATCGACACCACCCGGCCGGAGCTGCTGCCGGCCTGCGTGGCGCTGGTCTGCCACCCCGACGACGAGCGGTACGCCGACCTGGTGGGCACGTCGGTGCGTACCCCGGTGTTCGGGGTCGAGGTGCCGGTGCGCGCGCACTCGCTGGCGGACCCGGCCAAGGGCACCGGCATCGCGATGGTCTGCACGTTCGGTGACCTGACCGACGTGACCTGGTGGCGGGACCTGGAGCTGGACACCCGGGTGGTGATCGGCCGGGACGGTCGGCTGCTGCCCGAGCCGCCGGCCGGCGTGCCGGCGCAGCCGTACGCGGCGCTGGCCGGGCAGACGGTCAACGGCGCCCGGCGGACGATCGTGGAGCTGCTGGCGGACGCGGGCGACCTGGTGGGCGAGCCGCGCCCGATCACCCATCCGGTGAAGTTCTACGAGCGGGGCGACCGGCCACTGGAGATCGTCTCTACCCGGCAGTGGTACCTGCGCAACGGTGGCGGGGACGCCGGGCTGCGGGAGGAGCTGCTGGCTCGCGGGCGGGAACTGCGCTGGGTGCCGGAGCACATGAAGCACCGCTACGACCACTGGGTCGAGGGCCTGACCGGCGACTGGCTGGTCAGCCGGCAGCGCTTCTTCGGCGTGCCGGTGCCGGTGTGGTACCGGCTCGACAACGCTGGCGAGCCGGACCGGTCCAACCCTCTCACACCGGACGAGTCGATGCTGCCGGTCGACCCGTCCAGCGAGGCGCCGCCCGGATTCGACGAGTCGCAGCGCGGCGTGCCAGGCGGCTTCGTCGGCGACCCGGACGTGCTGGACACCTGGGCGACCTCGTCGATCAGCCCGCAGATCATCGGCGGCTGGGAGACCGACGAGGACCTGTTCCGCCGGGTCTTCCCGATGGACCTGCGCCCGCAGGGGCACGACATCATCCGGACCTGGCTCTTCTACACCGTGGTCCGCTCCCATCTGGAGCACGGGGTGCTGCCCTGGCGGGACGCGGTGCTCTCCGGCTGGATCCTCGACCCGGACCGGAAGAAGATGTCCAAGTCCAAGGGGAACGTGGTCACCCCGATGGGGCTGCTGGAGCAGCACGGTTCGGACGCGGTCCGGTACTGGGCGGCCAACGGCAAACCGGGGATGGACCTGGCCTTCAACCCGGCGCAGATCAAGGTGGGCCGCCGGCTCGCCACCAAGCTGCTCAACGCGTCGAAGTTCGCCCTCGGGCTGGGCGCCGCCGACGCGTTACGCGCCCCGGCGACCCAACCGCTGGACACCGCCATGCTCGCCGAACTCTCCGGCGTGGTCGGCGCCGCGACCGCCGCCTTCGACGGGTACGACCACACCGCCGCCCTGATGGCCGCGGAGGCGTTCTTCTGGCGGTTCTGTGACGACTACATCGAGCTGGTGAAGGAGCGTGCCTACGGCTCCGGGGCGGGGGCCGACTCCGCCCGGGCGGCGCTCGCGACCGCCCTCTCGGTGCAGTTGCGCCTGTTCGCCCCGGTGCTGCCCTTCGTCACCGACGAGGTCTGGTCCTGGTGGCGGTACGGCTCGGTGCACACCGCGCCCTGGCCCACCACCTACGAGGTGGGCCGGGCCGTGCAGGGGCCGGGTGACCCGGAGCTGCTGCGGCTGGCCGGCGACGCGCTGGGCCAGGTGCGCCGGGCCAAGTCGGAGCGGAAGCTGTCCATGAAGGCGGACGTGCCGCTGGCCGAGGCGCTCGGCCCGGCCGCCCTGCTCGACCAGCTCAGCCTCGTCGCCGAGGATGTGCGGGCCGCGGGGCGGATCGCCAAGCTGGACCTCCTCCCGGACCGCACCCCGGAGCTGGTCATCGCCTGCGCCTTCTGAGGGCACGGAAGGGCCCCCTGTCGACGCCTCGCGCGGAGCAGGGGGTCCGCTCGACGCCGCCGGCCGTCAGCGCTCGTAGCAGGGTGGGGTGTTCGCCAGCAGCCAGCCCTGGAGCGGAGCGGCCGGGTCGTCGAGGATGATCGTGTCGACCTCGTAGCCCACGGGCACCGCGGCGACCGCGGCCCGCACGGCCGCGAGCGCTCGCTCCCGCTCCTGGTCGAGCGCCGGGTCGATCGCCAGACCGATCAGCAGACCCGGCGGCTCGTCGCCGACCTGCATCAGTGCCCGCCGGGCGCTGGCCACGGCCGGCACCGCGCGCAGCCGGTCCGCCACCGCCGCGAGCAGCTCCTCCGGTTCGTCGTCCGGCACGCCGAGCCGGACCTGCTGACCGGCCCGCAGGGTGTGCGCGCCGCCGCTCATGGCTCGCACCCCGACGGGCCGGATCGGCAGGCCGTACTCGCCGCCGGGGTTCACCGCCAGTCCCAGCTCGGCCGGCAGCCGCTCGGCGAGGTCGCGGCCGCGCAGGACGGCGTGCGTCCCGTCCCCCGCGCCGCGGGCGTACTGCTCGGCGGAGGTGTAGACGACGACGAGGGGCTGGCCGTCCATCGCGACGATCGGCAGTTGGATCTCATCGTCGACCGGCGTACCGGCCGGCAGCGGCAGCCACAGGTCGCCGTCGGCGAGGGCGGCCAACAGCTCGTCGGCGGTCCCCTCGCCCGCACGCAGACGGCTCAGCGCCACCTCCACCTCGTTCGCCGGAAATGGCATCGTCGCTCCCCCGCCCGGTGATCCCTGTCGCCCCGATCCTGCCAGGCGACCGGGTGGCGGCCGGGATCAGCCGCCCACCACCGTCAGCTCGTCTCGCCCGCCACGCTGAACGACCGCAGGCGGTCGATGGCGAGCACCGTGAAGCCCACGCTGACCAGGGCGGTGAGCACCGCGGCGACCGGGACGGAGACCGTCGGGGAGAGCAGGTCGGTGGGCGCCATCCGGTCGGCCAGGGCGATCACCCACTGCTGGATCGACAGCACCCGGGTGCCGGTGACGAACCTGCCCAGCAGCCCCTCCCAGATCAGCACGTAGGCCAGGCCGAGCAGGACCGGCCGCCGGCTGACCAGGCTGAGTGCCAGGAACAGCGCCGAGTACGCGAGCGCGCCGAGCGCGGACGCGGCGGCGAGCGCCAGCCCGAGGCGTACCGAGTCGGCGAGCACGCCCGCGACGTAGAGCGGGACGGCGACGGTGACCGCGGTGACCCCGGTCGCCACCGCGAGCTTCGGCAGCACGATCTGCCAGCGCGGCAGCGGCTTGGTGAGGATGTGGACGACAGTGCCGTCGTCGATCTCGGCACCGAGCACACCGGTGCCGACGATCAGCGCCACGACGGGCAGCACCACGGCCAGCCCGAGCCCGACCAGCACCGGCGGTCCCCACTGGCCCGGGTCGACGCCGAGGGAACGGGAGGTCACCGCGAGCACCAGCAACAGGGCCGGCAGCGGGAGCAGCAGCAGGAACCGGCGCCGGCCGAAGAGGCCGCGCGCGGTGATCCAGGAAACGGTCGACATGTGTCAGGCCCCCACCAGGTACGAGAAGACGCTCTCCAGGGACTCGTCCTCGGGTGTCAGCGCGCGGACCCGGATGCCCCGGGCCAACGCGATCTTCGGCAGCACCCGGGTGAACGCGCCGTAGTCACCGGCCCGGACGGTCAGCCCGTCCCGGCCCAACTCGACCCCGGTGACCGACGGCTCGGCGATCAGCGCCACGGCCAGCGCGCGGTCGTCGGTGGAGCGGACCGCGAAGACGTGCGGCCGGTTGGTCATCAGCCGGCGGATGGTGCGGAAGTCGCCGGACGCGGCGAGCCGGCCGGCGACCATCACCTGGACCGTGCCGGAGACCTGCTCGACCTCCTCCAGGATGTGCGAGCTGAACAGGATGGTCCGGCCGGCGTCGCCGAGGGAGTGCAGCAGCGCCATCATGTGCAGCCGCTGCCGGGGGTCCATCCCGTTGAACGGCTCGTCGAGGAGCAGCACCTGCGGGTCGTGCACCAGCGCGGCGGCCACCCGGGTGCGCTGCCGCATGCCCTTGGAGTACGTGCCGATCCGGCGGTCCTGCGCGTCCTCCAGCTCGACCAGGGCGATCGCCCGGCGGGCTGCGGCCTCCGGGTCGGGCAGCCGGTGCAGCTTCGCGCTGGCCAGCACGAACTCGTACGCGGTCAGGAAGGTGTGCACCGCCTCCCGCTCGCTGACCAGGCCCAGCCGGCGGTACACCTCGGGGTTGCGCCAGGTGGGCTCCCCGTCGAGGGTGACCGCGCCGCGGGACGGGGCGAGGAAGCCGGCCATCATGTGCAGGAGCGTGGTCTTGCCCGCGCCGTTGGGGCCGAGCAGCCCGGTCACCCCGGCGCCGAGCCGCATGGTGACGTCGTTGACCGCCACCATGTTGCCGTACCAGCGGGAGACTCCGGCGAGGTCGAGGGTGGACGCGGGCGTGCTCGGAGCCGCCGCCTGCGGGCCCGCAGTGATCGTGGTCATCGGGCGGCCACCTTCCGGTATCGCAGCAGCAGCAGGGCGACGGAGCCGGCCACGAGGAGCACGGCGGCGAGGGCGTAGACCGGGCCGAAACGGCCGATCCCCGGCCCGGCCTGTTCCTGGGTGACCAGCAGGTCTCCAAGGGACCAGACGCCGACCCCCTGCACGATGGTGGAGGGTGAGCCGAGGCCGGCCAGCTCGTTGACCGTCCGGGACGGCATGACCGACAGGGTGGCGACGATCGGGGTGGTCATCAGGAAGGCGGCGACGATCCCGCCGGCGGCGAACATCCGCTTGCCGGTGAGCGAGGCGATCAGCAGCCCGACCGAGGCGAAGATCACCGCCCAGAGGGCGGCGTAGAGCAGGCCCGGCAGCAGGTCGAGGAGTTCGTTCCAGACCCCGCGCATACCGTCACCGCTGGTGAACGCGGCGCCGAGGAACATCACCAGCTGTGGCGCACCGAGCAGCAGCCAGAGCGCGGTGATCAGCGCGGCCAGTTTGGCCAGCGCGTAGTCCGCGCGGGGCAGCGGCCGGGAGAAGTAGAGCGGGAGCACCCCGCTGCGCAGGTCGCGCGAGACCAGCTCCGGCGCGACCACCGCGACGAACAGGATGACCAGCCAGCTCATCGCGTCGGCGAACTGGGCGTACGTCATGACGACCTGGCCGATCTGGGTGCGGACCGCGGTCAGCGCGGCGGCCACCACGGTGACGATGCCGACCACCAGCCAGGGGAAGATCTTGGCCTTCGCGCTCCGTCCCAGCCCGAACGCGGTCCGCAGACCGTGCAGGTAGAGCGCGCCGAAGACGTGCGGGCGACCGAGGCGGGGGCCGGTGTAGCGCTGGTAGCCGATGTCGTGGATGACGCCGGTGGGCTCAGACATGGCTGGGCTCCCTCGTGGCGAAGAGTTCGGCCACCCGGTGCCGCCGCTGGTCCAGCCGGTGCAGCGGCAGGTCCAGTTCGGCGACCGCGCCGAGGATCAGGTCGTACGTGGCGTCGTCGGCGAGCGGGACGAGCAGCAGCCGCCCCTCCCGGACCACCGGCAGGTCCAGCGCGGCGAGCCGGGTGGCGAGGTCGTCCGTACCCTCGCTCACCTCGACGGCGAGCACGTCGGTGGCGGACGTCATCGCGGACACCCGGTCGGCGCGGAGCAGCCGCCCGCCGTCGATCGCGACCAGCGTGTCGCAGATCCGCTCCACCTCGCCGAGCAGGTGCGAGCAGACCAGCACCGAGATGCCGAACTCGGTGCCGATCCGGTGGATCAGGGCGAGCATGGCGTCCCGGCCGGCCGGGTCCAGCCCATTGGTCGGCTCGTCGAGAAGCAGCAGGTCGGGATCGTGCACCAGGGCCTGGGCGAGCTTCACCCGCTGCTTCATGCCGGTGGAGTAGCCGCCGACGGCTCGATGCCGCTCCTCGTGGAGGCCGACGTGGCGCAGCGCCTCGGACGCCCGCTCACGGGCGACGGTGCGCGGCAGGCCGCTGATCCGGCCCAGGTGGGTGACCAGCTCGGCGGCGGACAGGTCGGGCGGCAGGGCGTCGTGTTCCGGCATGTAGCCGACGCGGGCGCGTACCGCCGCCGGGTCGGTGGTCGGGTCGAGGCCGAGCACGGAGGCCCGACCGCTGGTCGGGGCGAGCAGACCCAGGAGGATCTTGATCAATGTGGACTTGCCGGCGCCGTTCGCGCCGACCAGACCGATGATCCCCGGCTCGACCGCGACGGTCAGGTCGGCCAGCGCGGTGATCCGACCCCCGTACGTCTTGGTCAGCGACTCGGTCGCGATCAGTGTCACGCTGCCCAGCGTAGGAACCCGGTGCCCCTCGGCACATCCGGCGCGCCCCTGATCCTGGCGCTTTCCCCCACTAGGGGTAGGCGTCCGGTAGGGCCGCGGGCGGTCGGCGTGGCCGGGACGAAGGTCGGGGGCGGCAGGTGGAGTGCCGCTCTCGACCGATGGGCGGCGGGCTGAGAAACTGTGTGCCGGCCGGCGAAGGTGGGGGTTCCATGAGCAACGGGTGGGTGCTGCCCGAGGACGTGTTACGGGACGCGCCGGCGTACGCGCCCCGCACCAGCGAGCTGGCCGACCTTGAGCTGCTCCTGAGCGGGGCGTACGCCCCGCTGACCGGTTTCCTGACCCGCGCCGACCTGACCTCGCTCAGCCGCCGCGGTCGGCTCGCCGACGGGACGCCCTGGCCGGTACCGGTGACCCTGCAGGTGCCGGCGGCGCTCGCCGACGGCCTGGAGCTGGACGATCCGCTGCGCCGGGCGCTGGTGCTCACCGACGGCGAGGGCGCCCCGGTGGCCGCGATGGACGTGACGGACGTCTGGCCCGCGCGGGACGGCATGGTCGGCGTCGGCGGCCGGGTCCGCCGGTTCGGCGACGGCGGTCACGGGCCGTTCCAGCGGCTGCGCCGCAGCCCCGAGGAGGTCCGCGCGCTGCTGCCCCCCGGTCGGGTGCTCGGCGTCTTCGCCGACCGTCCGTTGCACCGGCCGCAGCTCGCCCAGATCGCGCACGCCGCGCGCACCCTCGGTGCGCACCTGCTGGTGATGATCCCGGTGGGCGAGGAGTCGAGCAGGGGGCTGCCGGCCGAGGCGCTGGTCCGCACGGTCTTCGCCGCCCGGGACCGGATGCCCCCCGCCACCCTGGTGGCGGTGCCGCTGGCCAGGCGGCGGGACGAGATCAGCGACGCGCTGCTGCGGGCCCGGGTCGCCGCCGCGTACGGGGTGACCCACCTGCTCTCCACCGGCGAGATGCTCTCCGGCGCCGGCCTGCGGGTGCTGGTGCCTCGGGAGCTGGCCTACGACAACCGGGACGGGCAGTGGCGCTGGCGCGAGGACATCCCGCCGCGCAACCGCCGCTCGGCCCTGAGCCAGGAGGAGATCGAGGATCTGCTGGACCGGGGCTTCCCGTTGCCCGAGTGGCACACGCCCCCGGCGGTGGCCAGGGAGCTGGCCCGGGCTCGGCCACCGCGCCGACACCGGGGCCTGGTGGTCTTCCTGACCGGGCTTTCCGGCTCCGGCAAATCCACCATCGCGCGGGGCCTGGCCGACGCGCTCCGCGAGGGCGGGGACCGGACGGTCACCCTGCTCGACGGCGACGTGGTGCGCCGGGAGCTCTCCAAGGGGCTCGGCTTCAGCAAGGCCGACCGGGACACGAACGTCCGCCGGATCAGCTGGGTGGCCGCCGAGATCGCCCGGCACCGGGGTGTGGCCATCTGCTGCCCCATCGCGCCGTATGCAGCGGGGCGGGCGGCCGCACGGGAGATGGCGACCGCCGCCGGGGCCGGGTTCCTGCTGGTCCACGTCGCCACCCCGTTGGAGGTGTGCGAGCAGCGCGACCGCAAGGGCCTGTACGCGCGGGCGCGGGCCGGCCTGCTCACGGGCATGACCGGCATCGACGACCCGTACGAGGCGCCCACCGACGCCGATGTCGTCGTGGACACCACCGACATGACCGTCGACGAGGCGGTCCAGGTCGTGATGAACCACCTGACCGAGACCGGCTGGGTGGAGCCCCGCCTCCAGTCCGCCTGATCCCGTCGCGACCGCCGCCGCCCGTCCCGTGGGCGGCGGCGGTTCTGTCTCCGTCCCCCGCTTTCGCCGCCTCCCGCCGCGCGCTAGTGTTCATTCTTGTTGGAACACGTTCGACCGCGTGGACACGGGGTCGCGAGCGGCCGGAGGTGACGGCGGATGCTGGCGCGGCAGCGGCAGGCGGCCATCCTGGAACGCGTCCGCCGCACCGGCGGCGTACGCGTCACCGAACTGGCCGCCGAGTTCGGGGTCTCCGACATGACCATCCGGCGCGACCTCGACACGTTGCACGAGCAGGGGCTGCTGGCGAAGGTGCACGGCGGGGCCACGACCGCCGGTCCGAGCTCGACCGACGAGCCCGGCTTCCGGGCCAAGTCGGTCCGCCAGTCCGCCGAGAAGGCGGCCATCGCCAGCCGGGCCGCGCAACTCGTCCAACCCGGCGCCGCGATCGCCCTGTCGGCCGGTACGACCACCGCCGAACTGGCCCGTCGCCTGGTCGACGTACCGGGGCTGACCGTGGTCACGAACTCGCTGCCGGTGGCCGAGATTCTGCACGTCGGCGGCCGGCCGGACCAGACCGTGGTGCTCACCGGCGGCCTCCGTACCCCCTCCGACGCGCTGGTCGGGCCGCTGGCCGTGTCGGCGATCGCCTCGCTCCACCTGGACCTGCTCTTCCTCGGCGTGCACGGGATCAGCGAACGGACCGGCTTCACCACCCCCAACCTGATGGAGGCGGACACCGACCGGGCCCTGGTGGCGGCCGCCGACCGGCTGGTCGTCCTCGCCGACCACACCAAGTGGGGCACGGTCGGCATCTCCTCCATCGTCGGGCTGGACGCCGCAGACGTGCTCGTCACCGACGACCGATTGCCCCCGGAGGCCCGTCGGGTACTCGACGAGAAGGTGGCCGAGCTGGTGATCGTCCACAGCGCGGGGCGGGCCACGGAGGAGGCGGAGTGAAGCGTACACAGATCGAACTGGCCGACGGCCGCGAGCTGATCTACTTCGACGAGCGGGACGACGCGGTGCGCGACCAGCCGGACCGGCGCGAGCTGCCCCCGCCGCCGCCCGCATCCCAGCTGCGCTACGACCCGCTCACCGACGAGTGGGTGGCGGTCGCGGTGCACCGGCAGACCCGGACCTTCCTGCCGCCGGCCGACCAGTGCCCGCTCTGCCCGTCCCGGGGCGACCGGCTCAGTGAGATCCCGGCCCCCGACTACGACGTGGCGGTCTTCGAGAACCGCTTCCCGTCGCTGAGCCAGCGGGTCGCCGACGAGCCGGCCGAGATCACCCCGTTCACGCCGGTACGTCCCGGACGCGGCCGGTGCGAGGTGGTCTGCTTCACCGACGACCACACCGCCTCGTTCGCCAGCCTCTCCCCTGGCCGGGTGCGCACCGTGCTGGACGCGCTCGCCGACCGGACCACTGCCCTGGCTGAGCTGCCCGGGGTGGAGCAGATCTTTCCGTTCGAGAACCGGGGCGTGGAGATCGGCGTGACCCTGCACCACCCGCACGGCCAGATCTACGCGTACCCGTTCGTCACGCCGCGGACCCGCACCATGCTCGCCGCCGCGCGCCGGCACGCCGAGCGGACCGGGGGCAACCTCTACGCCGACGTGCTCGCCGCCGAACGCGCCGCCGGGGAGCGGATCGTCGCGAGCAACGAGCACTGGACCGCGTACGTCCCGGCGGCCGCCCGCTGGCCGTTCGAGGTGCACGTGGCGCCGCACCGGCCGGTGCCGGACATCCCCGCGCTGACCGACCCGGAACGGGACGCCTTCGGACCGCTGTACCTGGACGTGCTGCGGCGCTTCGACGGGCTGTTCGACCTGCCCATGCCGTACATCGCGGCATGGCACCAGGCGCCGGTGCACGTCGACCGGGGGCTGGGCCACCTGCACCTGGAGCTGTTCAGCATCCGGCGCGCGAAGGACAAGTTGAAGTACCTCGCCGGCTCGGAGTCCGGGATGGACGTCTTCATCAACGACATCGCCCCGGAGCGCGCCGCCGAACTCCTCCGCGCCGCCTGACTCCGGCGACCGGGGAAACGGGGCGCGGGGGGCCCGGGACAGGGCCCCCCGCAGGGAAGGGACGGCTGGGAAGGCTGGCTGATCGGCACTCATGCCGCGAGGGCGACCGCGGTCAACCTCCCTGGACGAGACTGGCATCCCGTCCACCCTGGTCAACGAGGCGGAAGCAGGTCGGGTGACGGAGCCCGGGTACGACGGAGCCCGCCGGCGGCTGCCGGCGGGCTCGGTCGGTGACGCGGAACGGGATCAGGCGCCGAGCTTGCGGGCCAGGTTCTCGTCGAGCGCGTTCATGAACTCGTCGGTGGTCAGCCACGGGGCGTCGCGCGAGATGAGCAGCGCGAGGTCCTTGGTCATCTGGCCACCCTCGACGGTCTCGACGATGACCTGCTCCAGCGTGTTGGCGAACTCGGTGACCGCCGGGGTGCCGTCCAGCTTGCCCCGGTGCGCCAGGCCCCGGGTCCAGGCGTAGATCGACGCGATCGGGTTGGTCGAGGTCTTCTCGCCCTTCTGGTACTGCCGGTAGTGCCGGGTGACGGTGCCGTGCGCCGCCTCGGCCTCGACCGTACGGCCGTCCGGGGTCATCAGCACGGAGGTCATCAGGCCCAGCGAGCCGAAGCCCTGCGCGACGGTGTCGGACTGCACGTCACCGTCGTAGTTCTTGCAGGCCCAGACGAAGCCGCCCTCCCACTTGAGCGCGGCGGCGACCATGTCGTCGATCAGACGGTGCTCGTAGGTGATGCCGGCGGCCGCGAACTGGTCCTTGAACTCCGCCTCGAAGACCTCGGCGAAGATGTCCTTGAACCGGCCGTCGTACGCCTTGAGGATGGTGTTCTTGGTCGACAGGTAGACCGGGTAGCCGCGGTCGAGGCCGTAGCGCATCGAGGCGCGGGCGAAGTCCCGGATCGAGTCGTCGAAGTTGTACATACCCATGGCGACGCCGCCGCCGGGGAAGTTGGCGACCTCCATCTCCATCGGGGCGCCGCCGTCGGCCGGGGTGTAGGTGATGGTCACCGTGCCCGGGCCGGGGACGACGAAGTCGGTGGCCTTGTACTGGTCACCGTGGGCGTGCCGGCCGATGATGATCGGCTTGGTCCAGCCGGGCACGAGCCGCGGCACGTTGGACATGATGATCGGCTCGCGGAAGACGACGCCACCGAGGATGTTGCGGATGGTGCCGTTCGGCGACCGCCACATCTTCTTCAGGCCGAACTCCTCCACCCGGGCCTCGTCCGGGGTGATGGTCGCGCACTTGACGCCCACGCCGTGCTGCTTGATGGCGTTGGCGGCGTCGACGGTGACCTGGTCGTCGGTCTCGTCACGGTGCTGGATCGACAGGTCGTAGTAGTGCAGGTCGACGTCGAGGTAGGGCAGGATCAGCTGCTCCCGGATCTGCTTCCAGATGATCCGGGTCATCTCGTCGCCGTCGATTTCCACGACCGGGTTGTTTACCTTGATCTTCGCCATCGGCCGGCGCTCCTCTCGGGGGACACGTGCTCAAGCAGTACGAGCGTACTGGAAACTGACCGGGGCTCCCCAG
This sequence comes from Micromonospora sp., assembly GCA_049791715.1. Lineage (GTDB taxonomy): Bacteria > Actinomycetota > Actinomycetes > Mycobacteriales > Micromonosporaceae > Micromonospora. Next base: position 266 of record JBARAE010000209.1, on the reverse strand, counting down.
CCGGCCTCACCCCTGCGACGGGGTCGCCCGCGACAGGCCGCGGTGACATCCTTCCCGGATGCCGCTGACTCACACGGTCGGGTCTATCACGGTCACCGCCCTCGTGGACGGGGCGGGGCCCTTCTTCCAGCCCCGGGAGGAGGCGTTCCCCGACGCCACGCCCGCGCACTGGCGGGCGGCCGACGCGTGCGACCCGGCGGCGGTGACCCCGGACGGCCGGTGGTGGCTGCCGTTCCGCTGCTTCGCGCTGCGCACCGGGGACGGGC
>JBARAE010000208.1:0-2019 GCA_049791715.1 Micromonospora sp. | reverse complement strand
GGTCAGGACATCGCCGACGCCCTGGGGGTGCGGCGCGAGCACACCGACCGGATCCGGCACCTGGTCGCGTTCGCCGTTCGCACCTGGGACTTCGGCTACCAGGCGCGTGGCCTCCCAGTGCCGGACGTGCAGTTCCGGTTCGAACTCATCGCACCCTCGGGCGCCTTCTGGGCGTTCGGGCCGGCCGACGCGGCGCACCGGATCACCGGCCCGGCGGCCGACTTCTGCCTGCTGGTCACCCGGCGTCGGCACCGGGACGACCTCCGCCTCCTGGCGACCGGTGTCGAGGCCGACCACTGGCTCGACATCGCCCAGGCCTACCGAGGGCCAGCCGGAGCCGGTCGGGTGCCGGGCCAGTTCGCGACCCCGGCCCGCTAGTACTCCACCGTCACTTGATCTTGACGCGGCAGTCTCGAAAATTATCCGGCGGCGGTCCGACGAGGGGTTCGCCAATGTCCGGCAGTCTACGGCTGCGTGGACGAAGGTAACTTCCCCAGCGTGCGCACCGCAGTCGAAGACACCGCGGCCAGTTCGGGCTGCGCAGGCAGAAATACCGTGGGGACACCCAGCGACTGGTTCATCGCGGCGAGCTGGTACTCGGTCTGAAGGTCGGTGGTGTTACGCACGCCGCGGACGATCACTCCTACTTCATGGCGACGGCAGTAGGTGGAGGTCAACCCGCTCCAGGCCGCAACGGTGACGGAGGTCCACTCGACCGGCAGAATGGCCCGAACAGCGGCCGCTCGCTCCTCTTCGTCGGTGCTCGGATGCTTGGTGCTGTTGACCGCGACGAGCACGACCACTTCGTCGAAGAGGTCGCGTGCCCGGTTCACCACATCCAAATGCCCGGGAGTGAAGGGATCAAAGCTGCCGGGGTAGACGGCTCGCACGCGTACGCGACCGGGGGTGCGTGCTATCGAACGTGGCCCTGCCGATGGTTCGGGTGTCACGGCCGCAAGACCCGCTGCGCATCGCGGATGACCTGCTCAGAGGCCAGTGGGGCCCAAGAGGCGAACAGTTCCCGGAAGTAGGTACCGTGCCGGTCCGCCACCGCAGGATCGTGCTCGATTCGACATAGGTGGGCGTACAGGTTGCCCCCGGGATGCGCGATCTGCTCAGCTCCATGCCGGCGGAGCCAGACCCGCACGCCTGTGCCGGTGCTCATGGCCCGACTGTAGGTATCGGCTGTCGGATTCGCTGGCCCTGGGTGTGGGCAATATGTCACAGCGCCGTGGATACGTCTGGCACTCGCCTGGGTGAGCATCGGCAAACCCCAGCACCTCAACGCCACCTGGTTTCGGTGTTGGGCGTGGCACGAGCATGAGGACGGCCACGCGCCGTGGATCGTACGGTCACCACGCCGGGGTCGCGCGTCCACGGTCCCCTCTTCTCGGGGAACCCGCCGCGCAACCTCAAAGTCGCTGGTCAGCGGCCGCTCGGCGGAGAATCGAGACAGGTGCTCACCTCTGCTCACCCCCGTGGTCCGGCTCGCGGTTTCCTGCGTTCTCCTCACCGAAGGAGCGAGATGACTGTCAACGACACCAACCCCGCGCTGCTGGAACCGCGGGAGTTCGCGCGCCTGGTCAAGCGGACCCCGGCCAGTGAGCTCCGCCGGCTGATGCGCGGCGAGCAGCGTACGGCCGTGCTGGACGAACTCTTCGCGCGCATGCCCGGTGTGTTCCGGCCGGACCGGGCCGGCGCCCTCAGCGCCGTCATCCACTGGCGGATCGGGGACCGGCCGGACGGCGGCGTGGACACCTACCAGCTCGTCATCGCCGACGGCACGTGCGAGCTGTCACCCCGGCCGGACGCCGAGCCGGCGCTGACCCTCAGCCTCGGCGCGGTCGAGTTCCTGCAGCTCATCACCGGCAACGCGCACCCCGTGATGCTGGTGATGCGGGGCAGACTCAAGACGGCGGGGGACCTCGGGGTCACGGCCAAGTTCCCCACCCTGTTCGACGTCCCACGGCCCTGAGCTCCGCCTGGGCGTACCGGATGCGGGCCTGCTCGTCGCGGGCC
>JBARAE010000207.1:0-22358 GCA_049791715.1 Micromonospora sp. | reverse complement strand
GCCGCGCTGCTCGCCCGCCGGGCGGTCGCGCCGCTGGCGACCGCGTTGACCCTGCAGCGCCGGTTCGTCGCCGACGCCTCGCATGAGCTGCGCACCCCGCTGACCGTGTTGCACACCCGGGCCCAGCTGCTGGCCCGACGCGGTCGCACCCACCCGGCGGAGCGGCTGACCGGTCAGCTCGACCAGCTCGTCGCGGACACCCGGGCGCTCGGCGAGGTGGTCGAGGATCTGCTGGTCTCGGCCGCCGCCGAGCACCAGCCGCTGCCGGACACGGTGGTCGACCTCGCCGAGGTCGCCCGGGAGGTCGCGGCCAGCATGACCGCGTACGCGCAGAGCCGGGAGGTCGAGCTGCGGGTCGAGGCCGCCGACCCGGCCCTGGTCCGGGGCGCCCGCACGGCGCTGCGCCGGGCGCTGACCGCGCTGGTGGACAACGCCGTCGGACACGTGCCCAGCGGGGGAGTCGTCCGGGTGACGGTGGACCGCCGGGACGGGCGGGTGACCGCGGTGGTGGCGGACAACGGGGTGGGACTGGACCCCGCCGACGCCGACCGGCTCTTCGACCGGTTCGCCCACGGCGGCTCGGGCGCCGGCCGCCGCTTCGGGCTGGGCCTGGCGCTGGTGCAGCACGTGGCGCAGGCGCACCGCGGCTCGGTCGAGGTGGCCGGAGACCCCGGGCAGGGTGCCACGTTCACCCTGCTCCTGCCGTCGGTCTGAGCAGGTGCGCGGGGACGACCCGAGCGTCGGTGCAAGAACTTCGCAAGAAACGGTGGGCACTGTGGGCGCGGAGATCGAAGCCCCGACCGCCGAGGAGAGACCGTGCCCGACACCGTCAACGGACTGCCCCTGCACCCGCTCGTGGTGCATGCCGTCGTCGTTCTCCTGCCGCTGGCCGCGCTCGGCGTGCTGGCGCTGGCCGTCCGCCCGTCCTGGCGGGGCCGCTTCGGCGTCCTGGTCGTGGTGATCGCCGCGCTCGCCACCGCCGCGATCCCGCTCGCCACCCAGAGCGGCGAGAGCCTCGAGCACCGGGTCGGCGACCCGGGGGAGCACGCCGAGCTGGGCGACACGCTGATCTGGTTCGCGCTGCCGCTGCTGGTGCTCTCGGTCGCGCTGGTCTGGCTGCACCGCCGGGTCGCCCGGCCGGCCGAGGGCGCGCCGGACGTCGGCCGGTCGGCCCGCCCGGGTGCGCTGGGCGTCGTGGTCGCGGTACTCGCCGTGGCGGTCGCGGCGGCGAACCTGGTGCAGGTGTACCGGGTTGGCGACTCGGGTGCGAAGGCGGTCTGGGGTGACACCCCGGCGCAGACCGCCAACGGCGGCGGCGACGGGGACGGTGACTGAACGACCTCGTCCTGCGGCGCGTGCCCGGCGGTGGTGAGATGGACCGCGGGCGCGCGGCCGGACGGGGAGCGGCCCAGACAAGGGGACGGTGAGATGAGTCGGGTCGTGGTCACCGGAGGCAGCGGGAAGCTCGGAGGCGCGGTGGTGGCGGAGCTGCTCGACCACGGGTACGACGTGGTCAACCTGGACGTCGTGCCGCCCCCCGAGCCGCGGTGCCCGTTCACCCGGATCGACCTGACCGACCAGGGTCAGGTGCTGGAGGCGTTCACCGGCATCGACGAGCGCTACTCCGGGGTCGACGCGGTGGTGCACCTGGCCGCCATTCCAGGGCCGGGCGTCGCGGGGAACGCGGCCACCTTCCGCAACAACATCACCGCCAGCTACCACGTCTTCTCCGCCGCCCGCATGGTCGGCATCACCAACGTCGTGTGGGCGTCCAGCGAGACGCTGCTCGGCCTGCCGTTCGAGAACCCGCCGCCGTACCTGCCGGTCGACGAGGAGTATCCGGCCCGGCCGGAGACGTCGTACGCGCTGGCGAAGCACCTCGAGGAGCAGATGGTCGCCCAGTTCTGCCGGTGGGAGCCGCGGCTGAAGGCGATCGGGCTGCGCTTCTCCAACGTGATGGAGCCGGCCGACTACGCCGCTTTCCCCGGGTACGACGCCGACCCGAGGCTCCGCTCGTGGAACGCCTGGGGCTACATCGACGCCCGGGACGGCGCGCAGGCGGTGCGGCTGGCGCTCCAGCACGAGGCGACCGGGATGGAGGTCTTCATCATCGCCAACGCCGACACGGTGATGAGCCGGCCCAGTGCCGAGCTGGCCGCCGAGGTCTTCCCCGGCGTGCCGGTACGCCGGGAGCTGACCGGCAACGAGACCCTGCTGTCCATCGACAAGGCCCGCCGGGTGCTCGGCTACGAGCCGCGGTACGGCTGGCGCTGAGGAGGATCGCATGGAGTACGTGAGGTTCGGGTCCACCGGCCTGGAGGTGTCGCGGCTCTGCCTGGGCTGCATGAGCTACGGGGAGCCGGCCCGGGGGACGCACCCGTGGACGCTGCCGGAGGAGGAGAGCCGGCCGTTCATCAAGCAGGCGCTGGAGCTGGGGGTCACGTTCTTCGACACCGCCAACGTCTACTCCGACGGCACCAGCGAGGAGATCCTCGGCCGGGCGCTGAAGGACTTCGCCCGCCGGGACGACGTGGTCATCGCGACGAAGGTGCACGGCCGGATGGGTCCCGGGCCGAACCGGGGCGGGCTGTCCCGCAAGCACATCATGGCTGAGATCGACGCGAGCCTGCGCCGCCTCGGCACCGACCACGTCGACCTCTACCAGATCCATCGCCTCGACCCGGGCACCCCGATCGAGGAGACTCTGGAGGCGCTGCACGACCTGGTCCGCGCCGGCAAGGTCCGCTACCTCGGCGCCTCGTCGATGTACGCGTGGCAGTTCGCCAAGGCGCTCTGGGCCGCCGAGCGGCATGGCTGGACCCGGTTCGTCTCCATGCAGAACCACTACAACCTGCTCTACCGCGAGGAGGAGCGGGAGATGCTGCCGCTCTGCGTGGACCAGGGGGTCGCGGTGATCCCGTGGAGCCCGCTGGCCCGAGGGCGGCTGACCCGGGACTGGGGGGAGCGCACCGAGCGGACGGAGAGCGACGAGTTCGGCCGGGGCCTCTACGCGCGTACGGAGGAGCCGGACCGACAGGTGGTGGAGGCCGTGGCCCGGATCGCCGAGGCGCGCGGCGTACCGCGGGCGCAGGTGGCGCTGGCCTGGGTGGCCCGCAACCCGGCGGTGACCGCCCCGATCGTCGGTGCCACCAAGCCGCACCATCTGACCGACGCGGTGGCCGCGCTGAAGCTGGAGTTGACCGACGGGGAGGTGGCGGCGCTGGAGGCGCCGTACGTCCCGCACCCGGTGGCCGGCTTCTAGCCCGCCGGGGCTCGCCCGGTTCAGCGGCGCGGGAAGGAGGCCCAGATGTTCTTGGTGTCCCCGGTGGCGTACCAGCCGACCGCCAGGGAGACGGACTCCGCCAGCAGCAGCCCGCGACCGCCGGAGTCGAGCGGTTGGGCTTCGTCCAGCTCGGGTGCGCTGCGTACGTCGTGGTCGGCCACGTCGAGGATGAAGCAGTCGTCGGTGGCCCGCAGCGTGACGATGGTCGGCGGGAGGCCGTGCCGAAGGGCGTTGGTCGCCAGCTCCGTGGCGACCAGGGTGACCAGGCCGGGCACCTCGTCGAGGTCCTCGCCCTGGACCAGGCCGTACCGGGCCAGCGCCTCACGCAACGAGGCCCGGAGCGCGCGCAGGTCCGCAGCGGCGCCCAGGGTCCACGTCTCGAGTTCCGTGGCCTGCGGCGGTGGCGACGACGTGCGCAGCTGTCCCATGATCCTGCTTTTACCCTGCGTAGCCGCCCGTTAAGCGGCTCGGCGCCGGTGCATCGGGCGGCGGGCTGAACCCAGCGGGTTCGTGGCGTACGCAGCAGGATGGAGAGGCCACCGGGTGACCGGTCGAGCGGGCGACGGGGGGAGACGATGGCCGGTACGGACGTACCCAGGGTGAGTGTCGTGGTGCCGGTCCACAACACCGGCGGGCACCTGGAGAAGCTGGTCTCGTCGCTGCTGCGGCAGTCCCTTCCCCCGGACCAGTTCGAGGTGATCTTCGCCGACGACGGATCGACCGACGACACGCCCTCCCGGTTGGACGAGCTGGCCGCCGCCCACCCCCACGTCCGGGTGCTGCATCTGCCCCATTCGGGCTGGCCGTCCCGTCCCCGCAACGTCGGGGTGCAGCAGGCCCGGGGCGAGTACGTCTTCTTCGCCGACGATGACGACTGGTTCGGCGACGAGGCGCTGGAGCGCCTGTACGACTGCGCGGTGCGGCACGACGCCGACATCGTGGTCGGCAGGATGGTCGGGCATGGGCGGAGCGTCCCGCGAGTGCTGTTCCGGGAGAACCGGTTCGACGCGACGCTGGCGAACTCGCCCCTGATCGACAGCCTCACCGCGCACAAGCTGTTCCGGCGCGCCTTCCTCGACGAGCACGGGTTGCGCTTCCCGGAGGGGGTGCGGCGACTGGAGGACCACGTCATGGTCACCCGGGCCCTCTTCCTGTCCCGGCACACCTGCGTCCTCGCCGAGTACCCCTGCTACCACCACAGCCGCCGCCCGGACCAGGGGAACGCGACGGCCCGACGCCTGGATCCGGCGGGCTACTTCGCCAACCTGCGGGAGGCGCTGGACGTCGTCGACACGTACACCGAGCCGGGAGCGCTGCGCGAGCGGCTGCACCGGCGGTGGCTGCGCGTCGAGATGGTCGACCGGCTGCGCGGGCGGCGACTGCTCGCGGAACCCGACGAGTGGGTGGCGCAGGTCGCGGAGGAGAGCCGGCGGGTGATCCGGGAGCGGTTCGCACCCGGGGTTGCCGCCGGACTGCCGCCGACGTACCGGCTGGTGGCGCACCTGATCGAACAGGGCCGCGTCGCTGACCTGCGCCGGCTGGCCGAGTGGGAGGCGGGCCTCCGTGCCCGCGCGGCCGTCGAGCGCCACCAGGTGACGGGGTCCGCCCTGACGGTGGCCGTGTCCGGGCAGCTCTGCTCCGGCGAGGAGCCGATCGCCCTCGCCACCCAGGGTGACCTCCGGTTGCGGCTGCCGGTCGACGCGGTGGACCCGGAGCTGCGCGATGTGCTCAGCCGGCTCGCCGGGGCCCGGCTCGACGTGGTCGCCCGGCGGCGGGAGACCGGCGAGGAGATCGTCCTGCCGGCCGAGGCGGAGGCCGACCTGGCCTCGACAGGTCAGGACGCAGGGACCCCTTCCCGGTACCGGAGCACCGCCCGGCTGGACACCCGGACCCTCAACGGCGGCCGCACCGAGGGCACCTGGGAGCTGAGGGCCCGGGTCACGAGCTGCGGCTGGACGAAGGACACCCGGCTGCCGCTGACCGTCCGGTGCGCCGCCGACGGCGCGCCGCCGGTGGTGGTCACCGCCCAGTCGGGCCTCTGGGCCCGGGTGCGCCGGGCCGCCGGGCGTCGGCTCCACCGCTTGGCCGCTCGCTCCTGACCCCGGTCGGCCGGCCTCCCGTCGACCGTCGCCGGCACAAAACACCCCGCGCCGCCGGTGTGCGGTCCACATGCGCGCCGGACGGCGGGTGTGGACCGCGCGGATATCTGCTGTGGTCAATGTCACGCTAGCGTCGTCCCACGTCGGCGGTCGCCGGCGCTCCGAACGGGAGAACGCCATGAAGACACCGTGGAAAACCGCCACCACCCTCGCCGCGGCCCTGCTCCTGGTGCTGTCGTCCGGCGTCGCCGCCCACGCGGCCGGTACGCCGTACACGAAGACCCCGGTCTACGGGTCGCTCGGGACGTACAACGTGTCCCGCGTCTACGTCACCGGGGTCTCCTCCGGCGGCTACATGGCGACCCAGCTCCAGGTCGCCTACTCGGCCCGGATCCGCGGGGCCGCCATCTTCGCCGCCGGGCCCTACTACTGCGCGCAGAACAACGTCAACCAGGCCCTCTACGGCTGCGGCGACAACATCTACCCGACGTACGTCTCCAGCCTGGAGAGCTACACCCGCAGCTGGGCGTCGTACGGCTGGATCGACGGCGTCGGCAACCTCGCCGGCCAGCCGGTGTACGTCTACCACGGCGGCAGCGACAACACCGTCAAGAAGTCCGTCACCGACGACCTGACTCGCTACTACCAGGACTTCGGTGCCAGCGTCCGGTACGACAGCGGCAGCGTCGCCGGCCACGCCTGGGTCACCCCGTACGGCACCGTCGGCTGCACGTCGACCGCCTCGCCGTACCTCAACGACTGCGGCACCGACCCGCAGGGCGCCTTCCTGAGCAAGCTCCTCGGCTCGGTCTCCGCGCCGAACACCGGGCCGCTGGGCGGCACACTCGTCCGGTTCAGCCAGGACACCTTCGCCACCAACGGCTGGGCCAACGGCCTGAGCATGGACTCCAGCGGCTTCGCGTACGTCCCGAGCGCCTGCGCCGCCGGGCAGTCCTGCCGGCTGCTGGTCGCCCTGCACGGCTGCCTCCAGGGGTACGCCCGGATCGGCACGGCCTTCGTCGACCGGGCCAACCTCAACCAGTACGCGGACACCAACAACCTGATCGTGCTCTACCCGCAGGCGATCTCGTCCGGGGTGAACCCGAACGGCTGCTGGGACTGGTGGGGCTACCTGGGCGCGACCAACTACCCGATCAAGGGCGGAGCCCAGGTGGAAACGATCATGAACATGGTCCGCCGCCTGGACGGCTGAGCCGGCCGGAGACGCAGTACACGTCACCGGAATTGGCCTCGTGCGGCAGCGAGAGGAGGTGCGCCGCCATGCCGTCCGCGGACAGCCACTCCGGCAGGGCCAGCGACATGTCGTCGCCCAGCGCCAGGTTGAAGCCGTGGAAGCCGAGCGCCGTCAGGCGGTGCAGGCAGCGGTGCGCCACCTCTCGTTCGATGGTGGTGAACTCGAAGGAGAGCGCCGGTAGCGGACGGCTGAGCCCGGCCAGCACCTCGTCCTCGAAACCCTCGACGTCGATCTTCACGAATGTCGGCACGCCGTATTCGGCGATGAGCGCGTCGAGGGTCGTGGACGCCACCTCGATCTCCGCGTCCCAGGTCTCGTCCTCCCATCCGCCCGCGCCGTCCGCCGCCCGGAGGAAGTGGGTGGAGGCGGTGGAAACCGTGGGGTTGGCGGAGTTGACGTGCAGCCGGATCGTGCCGGCACGGGAGCCGCACGCCGCCTCGACCAGCGTGACCTGGTCGTCGCCGCCGTAGATCGCCTCGATGGCGTGCGTGCACGGCGGCTGCGGCTCCACGGCCACCACCCGGGCGCCGAGGCGGCGGAAGCTGCCGATCCGGTCACCCACGTGCGAGCCGATGTCGAAGACGAGATCCCCGACCCCCACAAAACGCGCGTAGAGCTGATCCATCGCCGCTTCCAGCTCCGGCCGGCCGTACGAGAGGTCCAGGGACCGGCGGAGAGACGATGTGGCCGGATCGGCCTTGAGCGCCTCAATTGCCCCGGTTCGAGCGTCCACGCACCGACGCTAGCCGGGGCCGTGGGACACCGTTTCCCCTTCCCGGTACTTCCGCCACCCGAGCGGCTGCCGTCCTGGTCGAGCCGGGCGGGCGGTGCTGTTCTGGCTGGCCGGAGGTGCCGTCCGGGCCCGGATTGCTATACCGTCGCGAGGTGATCGTCGAGCAGCACTGGTGGAATGGGAACGCGACGGCACGCGGGCGTCGCGACGTGTACATCCGCACCGACGGGCAGCGGTGGGAGGTACAGGCGCAGATCGGTGGGGCGCAGGGCCGGTCGAAGGTGCAGGAGTGCCCCAGCCGCACCTCGGCGACCATCCTCGCCGGGGCCTGGCGCGGGGGTGACCCGGCCTGGCGTGAGGTGCGCCGCTGACCCGGGCGCTACCGTGCTGCCGACCTGAGGCCGGCCACGGCGTGCCGGCGGCTGCCGGTCAGGCGGCCGGCGCTCCGTCCACGCCCGGCTGTGGGAAGTGCAACCGGACGCTGGTGCCGGTCCCCACGGAGTACGTGGTGACCACGTCGGCGAGCTGGCGGGCCAGCCAGAGACCCCGGCCGCCCACCTTCTCCGGCCCGCCGGGCCGCTGGTAGCCGGCGGTGGGCGGAATACGGCGACCGCCGTCGTCGTCGACCTGGACGATGAGCATGTTCCGGCGGTGCCAGCCCCGGAGGCGTACCGGGGGTGCGCCGTGGACCAGACCGTTCGTCGCCACCTCGGTCACCGCCACCACCAGGTCACCGATGTCCTCGGCGTCGAAGGACCTCCCGTCGGCCCAGGCGCGCAGCCTGCTCCGGAGCGGGGTGAGCCCGTCGAGGTCGGCGAGGCCGAGGTCCAGGTCCACCGCCCCCGGCGCCGGGGCGAGCGGCACCTCGCTGCGGGCCTTCAGGTAATCGGCCGACGCCACCTGGCCCGAGTTGGGCTCGCAGCCGTGCTCGGTGAGTTCATGGTTGTGCAGATTCCGCACGCTCTCGATCAGGACCGTCGAGTGCCTGCGGCTGTCCCAGAGGCAGGTGACCGGGCAGCCGTAGCCGCCGTACGCCTCTTCGCACGCCGACTCGTACGACAGGTGGGCGGCGGCCCGGTCCACCGGGGCGTCCGGCTCGCCGTCGCCGGCCACGTCGGGTTCGGCGATCACGTGGACGGTGCCCCCGCCGGCGTGCTGCGCCGCGAGATACCGGCGGAGCCCCTCGTAGGCGAAGCCCAACCGGGCATAGAAGGCGCTCCGGTCGCCCCATTCCAGCCGGTCCGCCAGCTCACCGAGGGCGTCACGGACGACCCGTTCGACGTGCGCGCCGACAACCAGGAAGACCCGCTCCCGGGCCTCCAGGGACCGCCGGAGCGCCGGAACGAGTCGGGACCGTAGCGCGTCGTCGGAGTCGACGATCAGGGCGGCGTGGACGAAGTGTCCGGCTTGGGGCGATACCGCCACGTGACACACGCCTTCCCGGGGATCAGGGGACGGCCGCGCGCGTGGGCTGGGCGTACGTGTCGGTGTGCCCGGCCGGTCCCTGAGCACGAGGGTAACGCGGGCCGCCGGACCGCGCTGGGTGACGCGGCTCCGGTGCCGGCTGGTCGGCGCGGCGAGATGGCCCGCTACTCCTTGGGGCCCTTCGCGGCCCGTTCGACCAGGGACTCGGCGACCTCGCGCAGCTTGCGGTTCGAGTCCTGCGAGACGCGGGCCAGGATGGCGAACGCCTCGTCGGCCGTGCACCGCCGCTGGCCCATGATGATGCCCTTGGCCTGCTCGATCACCGCCCTGCTCTGCATCGCTGCCTGCATCTGCTGGGCGAGGGTGGCGGTGCTCTCGTAGAGGTGGACGTTGGCCAGCGCGACGGCGGCGTGACCGGCGAGCGTCTGGGCGAGGTCGAGCACCGTGTCGAACGCCCGGGGGGTCCTGCCGTAGACGTTCAGCGCGCCCACCATGGCCTCCTGGATCGGCAGGCCGATGGAGAGCGAGCTGGCGGCGCCGGCCGCGTGGGCCCGGGCGGCCCACTCGGGCCACCGGCTCTCAGCCGTCATGTCGGGTACGAGCATCGCCGTGCCGGTGGTGGCGGCGTCCAGGCAGGGGCCCCGGCCCTGCTCGTACTGCCACTCGTCCAGCTTCAGCGCCAGGTCGCCGGTGTACGCGGCGGTGTAGGCCTCCGCGCCCCGGATCAGCGTCGCCGACACCTCTGCAGTGCCCGGGATGGTCGCCTTGGCCACCTCGACGACGGTGGAGAGCACGACGCCGAGATCGGCCTCGTCGTGCTTGATCCGCCCGAGTCTGATCAGGGCTTCGGCGAGATCGAGGGGTGCCTGCGGCATGAGCTCTGACGTCCTTGTGCAAACCGGCGCCATCGGCTCGGGGGCGAGCGGGACGGCGCATGGCGGGGCGGCCCGCGAACGCGGACCGCTGTACCGATCCGATACGGATGGGGAACCGGCGCCGCTGCTTGACGCTCACTCGAGACGCCCCGATCGGGGCGTCAGCTACAGGAGAAACACTGTACGACGCGGCACGCCCCCGGGGCGACGGGGCGTGGGATCGGGGCCTTCCACCGATCGACACTCTGGACGCGGAGAGGGTTCCTATCCGAACCCGCCCGGCGAACCGGCCCGGCACCGCGTCCCGATCGGTGGACCGCCGCTGCCGGCGGTGTGACAAGCGCCGTCCAGACGTTCGCCCTCGGCCCCGGTCGGAGGGCCGGTAAGGCCGAGATCGTGCCGGGCGCCGGTGACACTGATGATGTAGAGGACGCTCGGCGACGGGTTCCGTAGTGTCAGCTGCCCACCCTGGGTGAGCACCAGACGGCGAGCCTGGAGCAGCGCGCTGATGCCGTGGGCCCCGAAGTGGGTGACCCCGGACAGGTCCACCGTCAGCAACGGTGGTGGGATGCGGGCAAGGGCCTCGACGAGTTCGACGAGCAGATGCGCGTTGCTCATGTCGACCTCGCCGGAGACGCTGATCACCTTGGTCGAGCCGTCGCTGGTGGAGGCGAGCCACAGGACGGCCTCGTCGCGTCGCAGCGAGCCCGAGGCGGTCGGGACGTGGTGGTAACCGAACGAGAGCCGGTCTTCTGACATGGCGCCTCCGACGTACCGATCGGGGGGCGCTCCCGGCGGAATGAGCCGTGGAGCGGCGAAGGGCGCATGTCTTGACCCGTGCACCGACACTACGCGCGCCGACCAGGAACACACCGGTCGGAGCGCTGTTCCTGCTGCTCGGCCGGCCTGCGGGTCGGAATTTGGCGGGTAGATTGGTGGCCGGTGGCACGCAGGCACCCCGATCAGCGTCATCCCAACCCGCCGGCAGGACGCGCCGGTCGACAAGGATCCGAAGATGGTGCGTTCGCCGATGGACCCCGCCTCCGCCTTCGCGGAGCTGGGACGGATCAGGTTCGACGAGGTCAGCCTCGACGAGATGCTGCGGCGGGTCGCCGAGCTGGCGAACCAGACCATTCCCGGCACGAGAGACGTGTCGGTGACGCTGGTTCGGGACGGCGCCGCCCAGACCGCGGTGTCCACCGGCGAGCTGGCCCGCGACCTGGACGAATGGCAGTACGCGTACGGCCGTGGCCCGTGCTTCGACGCCTCGGCCAGTGGCGACAGCCTGTCGATCCCCGACATGGCCGTCGAGGAGCGGTGGCCGGCCTGGGCCGCGAAGGCGAGCGAAGCGGGCGTGGGCAGTTCGCTGTCCATCGGACTGCCGATCCAGGAGGCGGTTGTCGGCGCCCTGAACATCTACGGTGCCTCCGAGCACGCCTTCGACGCGGACGCCATCGCGGTCGCGGAGCGTTTCGGGGCGTACGCGGCCGTGGCGCTCTCGAACGCCAACCTGTACGACACGGCCACCACCCTCGCCCAGCAGATGCAGGAGGCGATGCGCGGCCGGGCGGTGATCGAGCAGGCGAAGGGCATCATCATGGGTGAGCGGCGCTGCTCGCCGGACGAGGCGTTCGCGCTGCTGTCGAAGGTTTCCCAGGACTCCAACCGGAAGCTGCGGGACGTGGCCGAGGCGCTGGTCGCCAGAGCTGTCCGGCAGGAGCGTTGACCGGTCCGGGCGCGCGGTCCAGGTCGCGGGCGGCCCGGTCACCGGACAGGTCGAGGTTCAGGTGCGCCATCGCGTTGGTCACCTCGAGGAGGTAGACGACGACCGCTGAGGGGTTTCGCACGACGAGACGCCCACCGACGGACGTCATCAGGTCCTGCGCCTGCAGCAGCGCGCTGATGCCGTGCGCGCCGAAGTGGGTGACCCCGGACAGGTCCAGCGTCACGGGTGGCGGCGACGGGCGGCGACAGACGACCTCGACGAGTTCGACGAGCAGGTGTCCGTTGCTCATGTCCACTTCACCGCTGACGGTGATCACCTCACCCCGGTCGTTGCAGGCCAGCGCCAACGACAGGATCGGTTGACCGAGCGGGCCGGGGCCCGGCTCGGCGCGGTGCTGTTCGAGGGACGGGAACCGGTCGTCAGACATGGCACCTCCGCCGCGGAGCGGGGACGGCGGCCCGGTACGACGTGGTCGTCGGTGTGAACCGCCGGCTGGGGGGCGCATGTCTTGACCCGTCCCGGAACCTACCCCCGGGAACCGCTCCCACACCTGGCCGCACTCGACCGTCGCGGGGGCGGCGGGCGGCCGGGACGGCTGGGTTCTCAACCGCCCCGGCCTCGGTCGCGCCGGAACCCGGGCACCGGCGGGGCACCTCTGCCCAGACTGCGCCATATCCCGCCACCGGCCAAGTCCGGACCTGGACCTGTTCGTGGCGACAACCCCGCCGCTCGTACGCTTGGAGCGGGTTTGTCCCGGTTGTAGGCGGCCGATGCCGGACGGCGGGTGGCCACCGCGGAGGTCAGGGGAGCTGGCGGGGCGTGACGAAGCCGGGGGCCGGTTGCGGCGATTCGCCGGTGACCTGCGTGATGATCTCCGCCGCGACGTCGCGCAGCTTGCGGTTACGGTGCTGCGAGGCCTGCCGGAGCAGAGTGAAGGCCTCGCTGGCGGTGCACCGTTGCTGTCCCATCAGCACCCCGAGCGCCTGGTCGATCAGACTGCGGGAGGCCATGGCGTCGGTGAGCTGCTGGTGCAGGAGGGCCTGGTCGGCCTGGCGGAGGATGACGGTGAGCGCCGCCGCCCCCTGAGCCGTGAATGCCAGGGCGTGTCGGTGTGCGCTGTCGGTGAAGGCGGCGCGGCGGGTGGCGTAGAGGTTCAAAGCGCCGACCGTCTCCCCGTCGACCGTCATCGGCAGCGACAGCGAGCTGGCGATGCCGAGGCGGAGGGCATGTTCCCGGTAGCGGGGCCACCGCTCGTCCTCGCCCAGGTCGATCACCTCGACGACCTTCCCGTCACGCAGGGCTTGGAGGCAGGGCCCCTCGTCGGCGCCGTACTGAATCTCGTCGGCCCGGGCGGCGAGCTCGTCGCTGCTGGCGACGGTGAAGGCGCCGCCGTCCCGGCGCACCGTCAGCCCGCACGCCACCGCCGGCGTCACGACCTCCGCCGCAACCCGGACCACCTGGTCGAGGAAGACGTCGACCTCCGGCGAGTCGGCGAGCAGGATCAACAGCCGCTCGTACGCCGACACCAGGCGCGAGTCAGCAGCATTCGTCACCGCCACCCCCTGAAAACCTGTGCCGGTCCCGATTTACCAAGGCGACGCCACTGTCATGGCTTGCTTCGGAGGCCGCCGGCCAGAGCCAGTTTATCGCCGGTCGGCGTGCGCTTCAGGGTGGGCGTAGTGCAGTTTCGCCGAGACCCGGCTAGGGTCGAGGTGGGTTCGGACATGAGCCCAGGACCAGTGCCGCCCGCCGACGGTCGGCCGCACATCGACCCGGTCCCGCCATCCTCACCGAGGAGTAGCTCATGTCCCTCGATCAGGTACCGCACCTGGCGACGGTGCGAACCACCCATCAGCCGATCCTGTCCCTCGTGCTCGCCCGGGAAGGCCCGGCGGCCGTCGTGGCGGTTCGAGGCCCGCTGGACCTGGACACCGTCGACCTGCTCCTCGACTTCGTCGAGGAGCTCATGGCCGGGCAACCGCCGCCGGTACTCGTCCTCGATCTGAGCGAGGTCACTTTCTTCTCCGCCGCCGGGATATCCGCGCTGCTGACCGTACGCCGGCGGGCCGCCTCGGACGGGTGTGCGTTGCTGGTACGCAACCCGTCCCGGATCACCGCCACCGTCCTCGGGCTGGTCGGCCTGGCCGACGAGTTCACCATCGCGTATCCCGGTGGCCTGTGGGGATGAGCCGGTGCCCGCACGGCACTCCCGGGCATCTCCGGTCGTGCCGCGGATGGGTAGACTGACCGCTCGCGCCCTCGTAGCTCAGGGGATAGAGCATCGGTTTCCTAAGACGGTGCTCTATTCGAATCCGCAGGCCAACGACCTGCCGCTTGTGGCGTTTCATCTCTCCTGTCCTGGTCGCACGGGCATGTTGCTGTGATCGCCTGCTGAGAATCAGCGGCCCAGGTAGCTCCTAGTTCCATGAGCCGTCACTTGCGAACAGAGGTCAGTCCGCTGTCGGCGGGGGAACCTGCCATAAGGCACTGACTGGCAGGGCGCGGAGTCTGTCGCCGAACGGCAGCGTGGAGGTTCCGGTGTAGAGGACGATGCCGGCGATGAAGTCGTCGCCGAGGCGGTCGGCGAGTCGGCGTAGCCCGCGGAAGTCGTCGGGGCCGACGGTGGTGGCTGCTTTGACTTCGATCCCGACGACGTGGCCGGATCTGTTCTCGAGCACCGCGTCGACTTCGTACCTGCTCTGGTCGCGGTAGTGGGACAGATCGGCAGACTGCTCGGACCAGGTGAGCTGGCGGGACAGCTCGGACAGGACAAATGATTCGAGCAGCGGGCCGAACTGGGCGCCCGGCCGGAGCAGCGACCGGGCGTCGCTCGTGATCTCGTTGGCGGCGATGCCCGAGTCGACGAAGATCAGTTTGGGGGCGGCGGTGGCACGGGTGCCCAGGTTGCGGGACCAGCCGGGGATCCGCTTGACCAGGAAGATCTCTTCCAGGGCTTGGAGGTAGCGTGCGATCGTCGGCCGGCTCAGTCCGAGTGCGGATTCGAGGGAGTTGGCGGCGATGATGGTCGCGGATCTGGCCGCCAGGAGGCGTACCAGCTTGCGTAGCTCGCCCTTGTGCTGGATGTCGGACAGCTGTCGGACGTCGCGCTCGATGAGCGCTTGGACGTACGCGTCGAGGAACCGTTGGCGGCGCCGCGGGTCGGCGCGGGCCGTGGCCTCGGGCAGGCCACCACGTACGATTCTGGCTGCGTAGTCCGCGCGGGTCACCTCCGACTCGTGTCGCAGGTCGGGGCCGAGCGCGAAGATGGCGTCGACGAATCCGTCCGGCTCTCCATCGAGTTCGCCTTGGGAGAACGGCCAGAGTTCGACGGTTTCCATCCGGCCGGGCAATGCGTCCGGGGCGGCCACCATGCCGAACAGCCGCGACGATCCGGTGAGCAGGTACCGGCCGGGACGAGGGTCCTCGTCGACGGCTGCCTTGATGGCCAGCAGCAGTTCCGGAGCGCGCTGGATCTCGTCGATGACCAGCAGGTCGGGGGAGTCCACGAAGCCGACCGGGTCGGCGATCGCCGCGGCCCGGTCCTGTGCCCGGTCAAGATCGCGGCGCTCGGCGAGGCGATCGCCGGCGACGATGCGAACCAGGGTGCTCTTACCCGCTTGACGTGCTCCGTTGATCAGCACGACGCGGGTGTCGGCCAGGGCGGCGTCGACCTGCGCGGCGGCGCGGCGTGGGATCAGGTGCGGTGTGGGCACGTGTTCATGGTAAGCGGTAGGTTTCGGTCTGCGAGGCTACTCACTTTCGATCTGCGGCAACACTGTGTTCGGTATGCGGGTCCGTGGCGTTCGATCTGCGGCGTCGAGCGGATCCAGGACGAACGCCGTCGGACCGTCACTTGAGCAGTAATCGGGGCCTGGCGTTCAGATCCGGAGCGCATTTCCGTTGACGGAGTGAGTCCTCACTCCGTAACTTGACTGGCATGACTGAGATCTCCGGCCGGCGCAGAGCGCCGGGAATGAGTACGGAACAGCGACGCGAGATGATCGTCGCCGCGGCGCTGCCTCTGCTGGTCGAGCACGGCTCCGCCGTCACCACCCTGCAGATCGCGAAGGTGGCCGGGATTGGCGAGGCCACGATCTTTCGTGCCTTCGCCGACAAGGACGAACTGTTGGACGCCTGCGTAGCCGCTGCCCTGCGTAACGACCATGTGCTGGCGGAACTCGACGCTGTGCCGTTGGATCAGCCTTTGGCCGCCAGGCTGATCGAGGCAGCAGCGACCCTGCACGCCTACCTGGACCGGATGGGCGCGGTGATCGGCGCTGTGCACGCTAGCGGCCGCCGAGGTGAGCGTGGCGAGCCGGCTGATCGCAGTGCGACCGGCGATCGGGCAACAGCGACCGAGCGCATCCACCAAGCGGTGATCCGACTGCTGGAACCCGACCGGGCCGCACTGCGACTACCGGTCGAACAGCTCGCCGTCATCTTCCTCGGCATTCTCATCGGCCGGCGAGGAGCGCCCGGGGGCGCGGAGACCCCGGTCGAGACGCTTGTCGACGTCTTCCTGCACGGCGTGGTCGATGTTGCGGCAGGTGCCCGGTGAACCGGACCCGCCGAATCCGGGGCGTGGTGGGGCCGTCGGCGTGGCTGCCGCCCTCTGGACAGTTGCCGTCCCGCTGCTCGGGCACCGGCTCACCACAACCGGTGGACCACCCGGCCGGGAAACGCTGGAGATCGGCCTTGCCCCGGTCGTGATCTTCGCGCTGGCCGCCGCCCTGGCCGGCTGGGCGCTGCTCGCACTCCTGGAGCGGCTGCTGCCCCGGTCCGCCGGCTCGTCTGGACGATCACCGCGGTCGGGGTCCTGCTGGTGTCGTTCGCACCGCTTCTGGTTCCTGGCATGGACGTCGCGACCCGGATGATCCTCGGCGCCCTGCACGTCGCGGTCGCCACCGTGCTGATCCCGGCCATGACCCGCACCGCCGCCCACCCCGCCCTCACCACCGCCGAGAGGACGACTGACCATCACCCTGAACAACACCATCGCGGTTCAGGGGTAATCGGCAGCGGCGGTGCTCAGGCGGCTGGGCCGCCGTGGTGGTCGAGTTTGCCGCGGAGCGTGTTGGCAAATCCTTCGGCCTTGGCGAGTTGGTCGCGGAGTGCGGTGACGCGGGTGGTGGCGGCGGTGTGGAACGTGTCGAGCCGGTCGAGGAGGGCGGCCCGGTCGGCGCCGGTGGCGTTGTCGAGGGCGTCGAGGACGGCGAGTAGTTCGCGCATCTGGTCGAGGGTGAAGCCGAGGGGTTTCATGCGTTTGACGACGGTGAGGCGGTCGAGGTCGGGTTCGGTGTAGAGGCGGAAGCCGCCCTCGCTGCGGGCGGACGGGACGATCAGGCCGGCTTCCTCGTAGTGGCGGATGGTGCGGATGCTCAGCCCGACCCGTTCGGCGGCTTCGCCGATCTGCATGAGGCGGCCGGTGGCCGGGTCGGAGGCGCGCTGCGCCGGCCCGGTGTCGCGGCTGGTGCTCGCGGCCATCAGTGGCCGACGCCGAGCTGGCCGGCGAGGGTGTGGTGGATGCGGGCGCTGGGTTTGTTCAGCTCGATGATCTCGGCGGTCTTGCCGCGGGTGGCGTACTTGGTGGTGATGGCGTCGAGGGCGGCGACGGAGGAGGCGTCCCAGACGTGGGCGTGGGTCATGTCGATGACCACGGTGTCGGGGTCGTTCGCGTAGTCGAACTGGCTGACGAGGTCGTTGCTGGAGGCGAAGAACAGCTCACCGTGCACGGAGTAGATGCGGGTGGTGCCGTCCGGGTCGAGGACGCTGGTGACCTCGACCAGGTGGGCGACCCGACGGGCGAAGATCACCATGGCGGTGAGTACGCCGGCGACGACGCCGACGGCCAGGTTGTGGGTGGCCAGCGTGGTGGCGACGGTGGCCAGCATGACGGTCGTCTCGCCGTACGGCATCCGCTTGAGCGTTGCCGGGGCGACGGAGTGCCAGTCGAACGTCGACACCGCCACGATGATCATCACGGCGACCAGGGCGGCCATCGGGATCACCGCGACCACGTCGCCGAGCGCGACGACCAGGATCAGCAGGAACACGCCGGCCAGGAACGTCGACAGCCGGGTCCGGGCACCGGATGCCTTCACGTTGATCATCGTCTGCCCGATCATGGCGCAGCCGCCCATCCCGCCGAAGAACCCGGTGACCATGTTGGCCACGCCCTGTCCCCAGGACTCGCGGGTCTTGTTGGAGTGGGTGTCGGTGATGTCGTCGACCAGCTTGGCGGTCATCAGCGACTCCATGAGCCCGACCAGCGCGATCCCGAGGGCGTACGGGGCGATCAGGGTGAGGGTGTCCATGGTCCAGGGGATCTGCGGCAGGCCGAGGGTGGGCAGGCTGTCCGGCAGCGCGCCCTCATCGCCCACGGTCGGCACTGCGACGTGCGCGGCCACCGTGATCACGGTCAGCGCCACGATGGCGACCAGCGGCGCCGGGATCGCGCGGGTGAGCCGGGGCAGCCCCACCATGATCGCCAGGGCGACGGCGACGAGCGGGTAGACCAGCCACGGCACGCCGAGCAGGTGCGGAACCTGGGCGGCGAAGATCAGGATCGCGAGGGCGTTGACGAATCCGACCATGACGCTGCGCGGGATGAACCGCATCAGCTTCGCCACGCCGAGCACCGCGAGCAGGACCTGGATCGCGCCGCCGAGGATCACCGCTGCGATCAGGTAGTTCAGCCCGTGCTCCTTCGCCAGCGGCGCGACGACGAGGGCGATCGCTCCGGTCGCTGCGGAGATCATCGCCGGGCGGCCGCCGCAGATCGCGATCGTGACGGCCATGGTGAACGAGGCGAACAGCCCCACGCGGGGGTCGACCCCGGCCAGGATCGAGAAGGAGATCGCCTCGGGGATCAATGCCAGGGCGACGACCAGGCCGGCGAGGACCTCGGTGCGGAACACCTTCGGCGACAGCCAGGACGGACGGGACAGACGCGGCCGGTTGACCGCGGACAGCACAGAAGACATACAGCCATTTCCACTCGGGGGCCTTGCGGACGCGCACAGGTCCAGCCCCGAATCAGGGGGCGCAGCTGTTCACAGATCAGCGACAGTCGGTTGAACGGCCCGAGGCGTCATTGCCCGGACCCGTCACCGTCACCGCAGGAGCCACCCGGTTTCACCTCGATGGCCGGCACCGAACCTACCCTTCCGTCAGGAGAGAGTTCGGCGAACGTGGTGATCACCACCATGCCGCTTCGGGGCTTCGGTCCCCGAGTACGTGCCGACTCCGGGTGTGGTCCTGGGCTGGGCGAACAGGGATGCGGGTGACACTGCCCGTCGGATTCCATCCGCGCCTCGCGGACCTCGGCAAGGTCCGCCACGCCCTGCTGCCGCAGCTGTGTCCGCAACTCGTCCTCGGTGAGCAGTTCGCGGCGGAGGTTGCGATGCTGCAGCTGCCCGTCCCGGACGAGCAGCAGGGAGCCCGGGCGGATGACCCGGGCGGCGGCCGGCCAGCGGTAGGCGAGGGCGTCGAGCAGGTACGACCACCCGACGATCACCGCGACCAGCAGGACCCCGTCGCTGACCGAGGTGTAGTCGTCCGCCATGCCGTTCTGCGCCGCATCGGCGATCAGCACGATGACGAGTAGGTCGGTGACCCCGGTCGTACCGCTCTCCCGCTTCAGCAGCACTCGGAGCAGGAAGAACAGCGTCAGATACATGAGGCAGCTGCGGAGCACGATCTCCCAGACGCGGGGCTGTGCAACCCTGCCGCGTCCTCGCCCGCAGCGCGCTGAAGAACTGCTCGGCGAGCGCTTCGGTGTGGTCACAGAAGCGCAAGGTTCTCTAATTACCTAAAGTGCCCGATAATGGCCTTGACTTCTGGATGTGGGCGGCTCGACGGTGACACCGTTGCACCCGCCGGTTGGTGCCCAGCCGATCGCTTCGGACGCGGGGGATCTGATGTGGCCGAAGCCCTTGACGTCGAGCGAGGGACGCGGTGAGCCGCGCCGATGGTCGTCGACTGCGTGCGGCCCTTGGTCGGCGGGCCGCAGCCTTGCTGGGCGCTCCGCAACGGGTGCGGTTGGTGGCGCTGCTGGCGGCCGTACTCGCGTTGAACAGCGCCGACACCGGCACGGTCGGGGCGGCGGCCGCCCAGATCGAGGCGGACCTCGACATCAGCCACGTCCAGCTGGGCCTGCTCGCCACCGTGTCGTCGGGCGTCGGAGCGCTGGCGACCGTCCCGTTGGGGGCCCTGGCCGACCGCACCAACCGGACTCGGCTGCTGGTGCTCACGATCATGTGCTGGACGGCGGCCATGACGGCCGGCGGATTCGCTCCGAGCTACGGGTGGCTGCTCGCGTCGCGCCTGCTGCTCGGCGCCGCCGTGGCGGCCTCCGGCCCGGTGGTGGTGTCCCTCACCGGTGACTTCTTCCCACCGTCGGATCGGGCCTCCGCGCTGGGCTGGATCCTGACGGGCGAGATCGTCGGGGCCGGCATCGGTCTGCTGGTGGGCGGAGAGGTGGCAGCCGTCGTGTCCTGGCGGGCCGCGTTCCTCGTGCTCGCAGTGGCCAGCCTCGGGTTGGCGCTCGTGGTGTGGCGGCTGCTGCCCGAGCCACGGTGCGGCTCCGACCGGTACGATGCCGGACCGGCTGGGCCAGGCCGGTCACCACGGCCGGCTCCCGCGGACCGCTTGCAGGAGGCGATGAGCGCTCAGGCGATCCCGCCGGCGCAGGACCGCCTCGTCACCGACGACCCGAACGGTTGGCCGCTACGCCGCGCCCTGACCTACCTCCTGGCCATCCCCACCAACCGGCTGCTCATCGTGGCCTCCGCGGTCGGCTACTTCTTCTTCGCCGGTCTGCGTACCTTCGTCGTCGTCTTCGCCGTCCGACACTTCGGAATTTCCCAGACGGCGCTGGGTGGTCTCGTACCGGTGATCGGGGTAGCGGCCCTGGCCGGCGCGGTGCTCGCCGGGCGGTTGACCGACCGCGCGCTCGCCCGTGGCCACCTCGGGGTCCGCATCATCGTGCCCGCCGCCGGCTACACCCTCGCCGCGGCGCTGTTCCTACCCGGAGTGTGGGTCACCTCGGTGGCCCTGGCCATGCCGGTGATCGCGCTCGGCGCCGCCGGTCTCGCCGCGGCCAACCCGCCCCTGGACGCGGCCCGGCTGGACATCGTCCCCAGCCGGCTGTGGGGTCGGGCGGAGAGCCTGCGCACCATGCTAAGGCTGGCCGCCGAGGCGGCTGCGCCGGCAACCTTCGGCTGGGTCGCCGACCAACTCGGCGGCCCGGCCGGCCGGGCCAGCGGCACCGGTCTCCGCAACGCCTTCCTGGTCATGCTCGTACCGCTGCTGGCCAACGGGTTGCTCCTGCTAGCCGCCCTCCGCACCTACCCGACCGACGTCGCCACCGCCACCGCGTCCGACCGGGCGGCCGGCGGCAACCCACGATGAGTGTTCAGTACACCCAGACCTGGGTCTTCTTCGGCAGTTCGTCCTGTGCCACAGCCAGTCCATCGCTGGCAGGGTCACCCGGACGCACCCATGCGATGCCGGGTACGGCGGGACGCTGGTGTAGCCGTGGATCGCGATGCCCTGCTCCTCGAAGTACTTCGGCCGGCTCACCTCGCCGTCGATGATCATCAGCAGTCGCCGGTCCAGGTCCACCTCGGCGAGGTGGCCGTCGGCGCTGCCGGCTTGGCGGCCTTTCCCGTCGTCGAGCGCGGCCCGGTCATCGCGCCGACGATCCCGTCGGGGGTAGCCCGGCGGCTTTCTGCAGCGCGTAGACCGCCTGCTCGGTGAGCAGGCCGAAGGTGCCGTCGGACTCGCCGACCCAGTACCCGAGGCCGGGCTCGACGACGGTGGTGAACCGGGGCGTCGGGCTCCACGCCGTACACCTTGACCGCCCGTCCGTGCAGCTAGGAGCCCAGCGGTTCGGACGGGTGACGGCTGGCCGCTTCGCCCACCGATCGGCCGGGCCGTCCGTACGCTCGGCCGGGTGACTGCGCCGGTTCTCGGGGAGCCCGGGACGTGGGTCCGGGGCTGACCCGCGCCGAGGTTGCCGAGCGGGTGGCCGCCGGAGCGGTCAACGCGGTGCGGCGTCGCACCAGCCGGCCTCTGTGGCGCGTACTCCGGGCGAACCTGCTGACGCGTTTCAACGCCATCATCGGTGTGCTGTGCGCCCTGGTTCTGATCTTCGGCCAGCCGATCGATGCGGTCTTCGGCCTCGTGATCGTGGTCAACAGCCTGGTTGGCGTGGTCCAGGAGTTGCGGGCCAAACAGATCGTGGACCGGCTGGCCGTTCTCGTCGAGGCGCCGGTGCGGGTGCGGCGGGACGGCCGTGAGGAAGCCATCCCGCCCAGAGAGGTGGTCGTCGACGACCTCGTGCTGCTCGGCCCCGGGGAACAGGTACCGGTGGACGGGACAGTCTGCGACAGCGACGGGATGGAGCTCGACGAGTCGCTGCTGACCGGCGAGGCGGAGCCGGTCGGGAAGCAGCCCGGCAGTGAGGTGCGGTCGGGCACATTTGTCTCGGCGGGACGTGGCCAGTTCACCGCCACCCGGGTGGGCACCCACTCGTACGCCGCCCGGCTGGCCGCCGACGCCGGACGCTTCGACCTCGTCGACTCCGAACTGATGACGGGCATCAACCGGTTCCTGCGCCTGGTCACCTGGATCATCGTTCCGGTCGGCGCGCTGCTGGTCGTACGGCTGTTCCGCAGCGGGGCCAGCG
This sequence comes from Micromonospora sp., assembly GCA_049791715.1. Classification (GTDB taxonomy): domain Bacteria; phylum Actinomycetota; class Actinomycetes; order Mycobacteriales; family Micromonosporaceae; genus Micromonospora. The sequence continues at coordinate 272 of JBARAE010000207.1, read as the reverse complement.
TGTCCGACGCCGTGGTGGGAAGCGTCGCCGGGATCGTTCCCATGATTCCCGAGGGGCTCGTGCTGTTGACCAGCGTCGCGTTCGCGGTGGGAGTGATCCGACTCGGCCGGCACCGATGCCTCGTGCAGGAACTACCGGCGGTGGAGGTGCTGGCCCGCGTCGACACGCTCTGCATCGACAAGACAGGCACCCTCACCGAGCCCGGCATGGCGTTGATGCAGGTGCGGCCCGTCGCCGGTGTCCCAGCCGCGACCGCCCGGGCGGCGCTCGCC
>JBARAE010000206.1:0-4049 GCA_049791715.1 Micromonospora sp. | reverse complement strand
GCCACCCTGAGGTGGCGGACCGGCCCGGTGGTCGTTCCTCCCCGGTCCGTCAGCCGCCGCTCGCCGAGGGGGCGGGGGCGGGCGACGAGCCGCCGCCGGCCACCGCGCCGGGGTGGGGCGTGGCGCTCTGCGTGGGCTGCAGCCCGGCCGGGACCGGCAGCGCGCTGCCCTTGACGAACTGGTCCCAGGTGACGTTCCACGCCGTCCAGCCGTTGCCCGGCTGCAACTGCACCTCGGTGCCCGTCACGGTGACCAGATCGCCGACCTGGGTGATACCCATCAGCCAGTTCGCGGCGGTGGCCGAGACGTTGGCGCACCCGTGGGAGACGTTGGTGTTGCCTTGCTCCCCCTCGGACCAGGGGGCCGAGTGGATGAACTCGCCGCCCCAGGTCAGGCGCTGGGCGTCGTCGACGTCCACCACGTAGCCACCGTTCGGCTCACCCCGGGTGTCGAACGTGGTCCGGTCGAACTTCTCCATGATCACCATCTTGCCGCTGGAACTCGGCGTGCTCGGCTTGCCGAGGCTGACCGGGATCTTGCGGAGCAGCTTGCCGTCCCGGTAGACCGACATCTGCTTGGTCGCGTTGTCGATGTCCAGGGAGACCTGCCGGCCGATCTTGCCGGTGGCGGTGTGGTCCACGTCGCCGACGGCGTTCTTGCCGATCGGCAGCCCCTCCAGCCCGGTCCGCACACTGATCTTCGTGCCCGGCTTCCAGAAGTCAGGAGCGCGGTAGTAGACCTGGCTGCCGTCGTCGATCCACGACCAGGCGCCCGGCTGCGGCGGATCGGTCTTCACAAACAATCTGCGCTGCACGTCCGCCCTGGCCGCTTTCGGAATGGGCGGGTCGAAAGCAACGGTGACCGGCATCGCCGTCCCGTATGTCTGATCACCGCGGAAATAGAGAACGCTGGTAATGGCCGGTTTGGTCGATTTCGGCGACGTGGTGAACGTCGTCTTCTGCGTGGTGGTCCGTCCGGAATTGCCAGTAGCGGTCACCTCGGCGGTGTAGGTCCGCGAGTTCTTCAACGGGCGGGTCGGCACCCAACTCGACCCGTCCTCCCGCGGTTCGGCCGGGACCTGCACACCCTTGTCGTCGGTGAGCCGGACCGCAGTGATCTTGCCACCGGTGGCCTTGGCGCCCACCTCGGCGCTGATCGGCACGTCCTTCGTCCGGTCCGCCGGCGTCACGGCCACCGTCGGATTGGCCGCGGCATGCTTGCCGTGGCCCGACTTGGCGGCCGGGTTCTTGTCGGCGGTGCAGCCGACGAGGACCAACGGTGTGGCTGCGATGGTTACCGCGAATAGCGCAAATCGCCGCCTCACATCCATATTTCGCCCCCCATTTCCACTCCCCCTGTGGCTCCCATTCTGTACGGCCGACAACCGGGCGTGGCAATTTCGGGAAAATGACGGAGAGGAACCGGCGATTTGGCTGTCGGGCTACGGAAACGAGAATTGCGGGCGAGGAAACGACTCGGCGTCCCGCTCCGGGTCATCTGCGGCCGGCGCGCCGGAGCGTACCGGACGGCCGGTTCGTCCCGGGCTCAGCCGGTCTCGTCGCCGTCGTTACGCTCCCACCGGCCGCCGGCGATCGTCGAGTCGACCCGGACCGCGGGGCCGGCGTTGCCGGCGAAGTCGTTGTCCACCACCCGGCAGTCGACGCATTCGCCGTCGCCCGTCACCCACAGGCCGTGAATCTGGGTGCGGGTCTCGTGGTTGTCCCAGACCCGGTTGCCCCGCAGGGTGCCCGAGTGGAACTGGGCGTTGATGACGATGCCGGACCGGCTCGCCTCTCCCTCCGGTAGTTCGTACTGCGCGCCGGGCAGCGGGGTGTCGCCGGACCAGGCGGCCAGCGAACCCGGGCGGATCGGCGCCAGGGACAGCTCCTGGGAGTTGTTCGCCGCCACCACTGCGATCCGGTCACCGACCCGCAGCACCTTCCCACGATGCCCGTCGTGCGGCCAGTCTGCCTGCTGGTCGACCACCGACCGCTCGTTGTACCGCACCGGGGTGCCGCCGCCGGTGGTGGGCGGGGCGCCCTGCCGGCCGTTGTTGCGGATCCGGTTGTTCAGCACCATCGCGTCGGCCATCGGCCGGTCGATCCGGATGCCGTCGCCGCCGTTTCCGTAGATGTCGTTGCTCTCGATCACCACTTCCTGGGCCACCCCCTGCTCGCCTTTGCCGAAGGCGCGCTGGTGGTAGCCGTACCGGCCGTTGCCGCTGATCCGGTTGCCCCGGATCGTGTAGGGGCCGGGGGTGTTGCCGATGCTGACCCCGTCGCGCAGGTTGCCGTCGATCACGCAGTCGACGAGGAGCCCACCCCGGCCGGCCATACCCGCGGTGCCCTTCGCCGACACCTGGAAGCCGGCCTCCAGGTTCCCGGTCATCGTGCAGGCCGAGACGATCAGGCCGTTGGCGCCCCAGTCGGAGATACCGAAGCGGTTGCTCTGTGTGTGGCACCCAATGATCCGGATGCCCCGGGGGCGCAGGTAGTCGGCCTTCTGCAGCTCGAGAAAGATGCCGTTGGTGGCGTTGCCCACCGCGCTGCAGTTGACGATGTTGAGCCGCTCCACGCTGCCCCAGCCGCCGATTCCGATCCCGATACCGGCGCCGCCCATCTCGGTGGTGTTGTCGAGCCGTCCACAGCCGACCACCAGGATCCCGTCGATCAGCACGTCCTGGAGGAAGTCGCAGCCCAGACCGGTCGCGGCGGTGTGGTGGATGTAGAGGTTGCGGAACACCGCCCGCACCACGTACTGCAGCCCGATCCCCTTTGCCAGCGGGTTGTACTCGGCCAGCGCCACGCCGGACCCGTCGATCTCCAGGTCACAGAACATGATGTCCGAGAGGTGGTTCTCCCGGCTCGCACCATGCTGTTCGGTTGTGAAATACGCGAGCGGGGCGGGATCGGCGCGGTTTCCGGCATTGTTGAGCATGAACCGGGTGGCGCCGGGCCCTGCACCGCACAACGACACGCCGCACCGCCACTCGGTGCCAAGATCCCGCATCAGGTAGACGCCGGGCGGGCAGTAGATGATGCGGGCCCGACCGTCGGCGAGGTAGGCCTCTCCGAGCCGCTCCACCAGGGCGGCGAGCGCCGGCTGGTCGTTGGTCACCCCGTCGCCCTGCAGGCCGTGCTCGCGCGCGTCGCAGAGCAGGGGCGCGCCGGCGACCGGCGGGCGGATCACCCCGCTCGGGCCGCCGGCGACATCCGGGTACGTCATCGCTGCACCTCCCCGACCGACCGGGGTGGCTTTCCCGGTCGGTCGGGGACGAAACGGCGACAGTGTGCGGGACGGGGGTCAGACGTTCGCCACCAGCACTGCCGGCTGCTCGACGCAGTCCGCGACGTGCCGCAGGAAGCCGCCGGCCACCCCACCGTCGCAGACCCGGTGGTCGAAGGTGAGGCTGAGCTGGGTCACCTTGCGGACCGCCAGCTGCCCGTCCACCACCCAGGGCTTGTCGACGATGCGGCCCACCCCGAGCAGCGCCGCCTCCGGGTGGTTGATGATCGGAGTGGAGCCGTCCACACCGAACACCCCGTAGTTGTTCAGGGTGAAGGTGCCGCCGGTGAGCCGGGCGGGCGGGAGGGTGCCGGCCCGCGCGGCCGCGGTCGTGGCGGCCAGCTCGGCGGCCAGCTCCCGGGTGGTCAGCCGCTGGGCGTCCCGCAGCACGGGGACCAGCAGCCCGCGGTCGGTCTGCGCGGCGATGCCCAGGTGCACCCCGGCGGACTGGACGATCCGCTGACCCTCGGTGTCGACGTGCGCGTTGAGCTGCGGGAACCGCCGGAGGCCGCTGAGGCAGATCCGGGCCAGCAGGGCCAGGATGCTCACCGGCGCGTCGGGGGTGGCCGCGTTGATGGCGGCGCGGGTCGCCAGCAGCGCGGTGGCGTCCACGTCGACCCAGATGGTCACCTCGGGGATCTCCCGCCGGCTGCGGGAGAGCTTGTCGGCGATCGTCTTGCGGATGCCGGTGAGCGGGATGACCACGTCCTCCGCGCCGGCCGGGGCGAGCGCGACGTGCGCAGCCGGGGCGTCCGGCACGGCGG
>JBARAE010000205.1:0-1854 GCA_049791715.1 Micromonospora sp. | reverse complement strand
GGGCCGTTGTCGGCCGGCGGTGACTGCCGCGACCCGATCGCCGCGGGGCGGCCGCGAGCCGCGGTGCGTCAGGAGGCGGCGCAGACCTGGATGAGAACGCCGCTGGCCGGGCGGGTCGGGATGCGGTGCAGCGGGATGTCCAGGTCCTGCTCGGGAAGCCGGTGGTCGAGCCGGGCCAGCCGGACGGCGAGCGCCCGCAGCAGCGCGACCGTGATCAGCTCGCCCGGGCAGCGGTGCCCGGTACGGGGATCGCCGCCGCCCTGCGGCACCAGGTCGAACTCGCCGATCTCCCGGCCGACGAACCGGTCCGGGTCGAAGCGGTACGGGTCCGTCCAGAGCCGGGGATCGTGGTTCTGCCCGTACAGGTCCAGCAGCACCATCGCGCCGGCCGGGATCCGCTCCCCGTCCCAGGTCAGCTCGGTGACCGCTCGTCCGCCCACGACGGGCGCGAACGGGTAGAAGCGGCGGATCTCGTGCGCGTACGCCTCGGTGAAGGCGGGGTCCGCGGCGGCCAGCCGTTCCCGGTGCGCCGGCCAGCGGTGCAGCGCGTGCCCGGCGAACGCGACGAACCAGGTCACCGCCACGGTCGGCCGGATGATGTTGAGCAGCTCCACCGCCGCGGTACGGGGATCGAGAAGGCTGCCGTCGGCGTCCCGGTGGGCGGCGACCGCCTCGACCGCGGAACCCGGGGGAACCGTGGCGTCGCCCCGGCGTACCCGATCCACCAGGTCGGCCAGCGACGCCTCGCGTCCGGCCCGGGCGCGCCGCGCCCGCCAGTGCCGGGGGCCGCCGGTGGCGAAACCGTCGACCAGGGCGACCAGGTCGGCGGCGAGGCCGGGCACCTCCGCCTCGCGCAGCGGTATCCCGGTCCAGTCGCACACGGCCCGGGTCAGCACCTCGGCGGTGACGTCGAAGAGCACCACCGACGGGCGCTCCGCCCAGCCACGGGCGGCCTCGTCCCAGGCGACCTCCGCCCGGGCCACCAGCGCGTCGATCCCGCCGCCGGTGAGCAGCGCCATGAACATCGCCTTCCGGACCCGGTGCGCCTCCCCGTCCAGGCTGTGCACCGCCCCGCGACCGAAGAGGGTGTCCTGCACCGGCCCCGGGATGGCGCCGTGCCGGCGGATGTGCCGCTCGTCGTAGAAGAAGCGGGCCGCCTCCGGCCCGTGCAGCGCGACCGCCCGCTGCCCGAGCAGGCGGGTGACGAGTACGTCCGAGCCTGCCCGGCGCAGTCGGTCGGGCAGCCAGGCGTATCCCTGGAGCGCCAGCGGCAGGGTGTCGTCGAGGCGGTGGGTACGCGTCAACCCCGCCAGCTGACCCCCTCGGGGTGCATGCCGGTCGCCTCCTCGAGGGCGTTGTCCGGCAGGTCCTCGCCGGCCCGGTCGTCCGGGAAGGTCCGTCGGCTCGGCCCGGGATCGGGCGGCGCGCCCGGCCCCGCCTCCGGCGTACGCGTCGGCTCCACCGATCCGAAGCCGTGCCGCCCGGCCGGCTTCCCGCGGGCGGTGGGTTTGCCCGCCCGGAGATCACCGCGGTGGTCCTCGGGCACCGCGCTCTCCTCGCTGCCCTCGTCCATCGGCGAGTCCTCGCCGGCGCCCCACGGGGCGTCGGCGTCGAACCCGTCCGTGGTCCCCCACGGCGCGACCGACTCCGGCCCTCGCCCTTTGCCCCTGCCCGGTCCGTCCTTGCTGGTCATGGCCACCTCGCCTGGGTTGGTTCCCGTGCCGGCGCTGATTGCCCGCCACCACGCCGGTCATGCCGCCCCACCCTGCGCCAGTTGTCCGGCGGCCGGCCTGCGCGTCACCCGTTGGCCGGAGTTGTCGGCGAGAGACCCGCTCCGGGCGCGCCGAGCGGCCG
>JBARAE010000204.1:0-3762 GCA_049791715.1 Micromonospora sp. | reverse complement strand
GGTGCCGGCCGCGCTGGCCGGCACCCCCCGGTGCCCAGGTGTCCTCGACCGTCGCGTCGGCGGTCAACGGGTGGGGTCGGGTCACAGCGGCGGGCCCACGTCCCGGCGCTCCTCGACCCGGCGGTACTCCACCGGCTCGGCCGTGGTGACCACCTCGCGGCGGCGACCCCAGACCAGCGTGGTCATGATGAGACCGAGCACGCCGGCCGCCATCAGGATCCAGCCGACGACGTCGAGGTTGACCCCGCCGATGCTGGCGTCGAGCGCGAACGTGAGGATCGCGCCCACCGCGATCAGGAAGATGCTCGTTCCGATTCCCACGACAGCCTCCTTCAGGGGATGTGGTGTGCTGTCGAGAGCAGTCAGTACCCCGACCGTCACCAGCGCAATCACCTGCCCGTGACGGCGGTCACCCAGCGGGCGGCTCGGGGGTCGGCTCCAGCGGGTCGAACAGGGCCAGCTCCTCCGGCGTCGGGTGCTGGAAGAAGCGGCGGGCGGCCGTCAGTTCGGGGTAGAGGATGCCGAACGTTCCGGGCGGCAGATCCGCGTTGCGGCGGGCCAGCCGGCGCACCCCAGCTCCAGGACCCGCAGCGCGGTGCGCCACTGGACCCGCTCCACCCCGTCCCGGTAAGCGTCGAGCTCCGCCCCGGTCGCCGGGTAGCCGAGGTCGTGCAGCCATTCGTCGGCGGTCAGTCGCAGCGCCCCGTACCGCTGCTCCAGCCGGCGGGCCAGGGTGGTCTTGCCGGCACCCTGGACCCCGCAGGTCAGAAAGAGCGTCGCCACCTCGGTGACGCTACCGGGCCAGCGTGTCGCGGGGGTCTGCCGTACGACGATCTTGTCATCGGGTACAGTTCTCCCGTCGCTGACGGAAGCCGGCGGCACGCGGACGTAGCGCAGCTGGTAGCGCATCACCTTGCCAAGGTGAGGGTCGCGGGTTCGAATCCCGTCGTCCGCTCGCGATCCGCCCCTCGCGGGGCCGACCGCCGCCGGTGGTCTCCACCTGGCGAGCGCGCGGGCGATTGGCGCAGTGGGAGCGCGCTTCCTTGACACGGAAGAGGTCACTGGTTCAAACCCAGTATCGCCCACCATCGACAGCGGCACGGGGCGCCGGTCGCCCTGATCCTGCTCCACACCGCTCAGCGGCCTCGCCGGTCGACTCGGCCGCCGCGGAGGCCCGCCGGATCGCCGGGAGCCGCCCGTCACTCGACGCGGGCCGTCCCCGACCGGTCGCCCCCACCGACCACATCGGTCAGTCCATGCTGTCGAGGGAGCCGCTGCCATCGGCCCAACGGGCCATGGAACCGCACGCCCGGCCCGTGCCAGGGTGAGGTTCCAGGTACCCAGGGGGAGGGGATCGCATGCGGTCAGGCGCCGGACGAGGCTGGAAGCGGACGGTCGGTCGACTCGGCGTCGCCGCGTTGATCGCAGCCGCGGGGATCGTGGCCGGCGGCTCGCCGGCCCAGGCGACCGCCACCCGGACGGTGGCGTTCTGGAGCATGGACGAGCCGACCGGCGCGACGGTGCTGAAGGACAGCAGCGGCAACGGCCGGGACGGCACCGTCGGCACCGAGGTGGTGACCGGGACGGTCTACGCGGGAGCAACCGGCCACCGGTTCGCCTACCACCAGCCCACCGACATGGAGTACGTCCCCGGCCACGTCGACCTGGTCCCGCACAGCACCGACCTCAACCCGGACGCCGGGGACTACTCGTTCACGATTCGCTACCGCACCACGCACTCCTTCGGGAACATCATCCAGAAGGGGCAGGGCACGACGGCGGGCGGCTACTGGAAGTTCGAGGCGCCCAGCGGCAAGCCGCGCTGCATGTTCCGCGGCGGTGACGGCTCCACGCGTACCGGCTACACCGACGTGTCGATCGCCGACGGGCAGTGGCACACCGTCACCTGCAATCGGACCTCCACCTATGTGGAGATGTACGTCGACGGCGTACGGACCAGCCGGCTGACCGGGCCGACCGGCACCATCGCGAACGCCTGGCAGCTCTCCATCGGCGGCAAGAGTTCCTGCGACGGCGTGAAGGTCACCTGCGACTACTTCGCCGGCGACATCGACTACATCAAGATCCTGAAGGGCTCGGGCGGCACCACCAACCAGCCGCCGACCGCCGACCTCGCCCCGTCCTGCTCCGGGCTCGTCTGCACGTTCTCCGCCGCCGGCTCCACCGACGCCGACGGCGCCGTCCAGGATCACCGCTGGGACTTCGGCGACGGGTCCACCGCCGACACCGCCTCCGTGCCGACCACCTCCCACACGTACGCATCGGCCGGCACCTACCCGGTCACGCTGACCGTCACCGACGACGGAGGTGCCACGGGTACCACCACCACGCAGGTCACCGTCGCGCCGGTCGCCGAACGGATCTCCTTCGTCGGGCAGGCCACCGCGAACGCCAACTGGACCACCCACGCCGTGGCGGTGCCGTCGACCGTCCAGGCCGGGGACACGCTGCTGCTCTTCCTCAGCCAGAACACCCACGCCACCACCAGCGAGCCGACCGGCGTGACCGGCTGGACCAGACTGGACCGCCTCGACGGCGGCAACGCCACCACGACCGCGTGGTGGAAGGTCGCTGCGGCGGGGGACGCCGGCTCGACCGTGCGCGTCACGCTCGGGTCGCAGTCGAAGGGCAACCTCGTGGTCGCCGGGTACCGCGGCGTGGACACGGCGGAGCCGGTGAGCGCGTTCGCCCGGGCCACCGACACGGCCAGCTCGGCCACCCGGATCACCCCGTACGCCTCGGTGACGGCCGCGCAGAGCTGGGGCGTGTCGTACTGGATGCACGGTGACGGGCTGTCCGCGGAACTCGCCCCGCCGGCCGGCGTCGACGTCCGGAGCAACAGCTCGCAGAGCGGCGGCGGTCGGGTCACCGTCCTGCTGGCCGACTCCGGCGGTACGGTCCCCACCGGCAGCTACGGCGGACTGACCGCGACCGGTGCCGCCGCCAGCACCACCACGACCACCTGGACGGTGATCCTCCGCCCGGCGGCGTGACTCCGCGCCGACCGTACGTGTCGGTCCAGCGTGGACCGGGTACCGCAGCGCATGGCCGACGAGGGGGAATCGGGCGGGGCGGAGGTGTTGCTCGCGGCGCAGGTCTGGCCGGCGGTGCTCATTCCGGCCGGCGTCCTCGTGGCGCTGGTCGCGGCGGGTGTGTGGCTGTTGCCCGGGTTCCCGTACCTCCCGGTGGGCATCCTGGCCGGCGTCGTGGTGCTCGCCTGGTTCCAACGGGGTGACGCGCTGCTGGCCGACGAGACGGGGCTGCTGCTCCGGCACCGCGGACGGGTGACCCGGCGCTACCGCTGGGACGAGATCCACCAGGCCGGGTTGGCCCGGCCCTGGTTCGCCCAGGTCGCCCTGGCGGTCTACCCGCGCGGCGGACCGTGGGACGTGCCGGGGCCGAACAGCGCCGTGCTGGTCGGCCGGATCTGGATGCTGCGGGGTCATGCCCGGAAAGCTCGCGATCGGGTGTACGCGATGCTGCGCTCCCGGGGGGTGGCGATCGACGAAGAGCCCATTGGTCGCTTCGGTCCTCTGGGTTCCTGACCGGCACTGCCTCGGGCCATCTCATGTCGCGGTCGCTGAGCCCGGACATGCCGCTGGCCGGCACCCATCGTGGGGGGGCCGGCCAGTCGGCTGTTCACGCTGTTCGGTTGGGTAAGCTGTTCCAGTGCTGGGCGACGAGGTCGGCGGCCTGCTGCTCCCACTGGGCGTAGGCGTCCGGGTAGGCCGACACCTGCAC
>JBARAE010000203.1:0-5475 GCA_049791715.1 Micromonospora sp. | reverse complement strand
AGCGTGGCCGGCCAGTTCTACACCGGGTGGCTCACCGAGTACAGCCTCTCGGTGGACAACCTCTTCGTCTTCGTGATCATCATGGCCCGCTTCGGGGTGCCCCGGAAGTACCAGCAGAAGGTGCTGCTCGTCGGCATCCTGCTGGCGCTGGTCATGCGGGGCGGTTTCATCGCCGCGGGCGCCGCACTGATCTCCCAGTTCTCCTGGGTCTTCTACATCTTCGGCGCGTTCCTGATCTACACCGCGGTCAACCTCGCCCGGCAGGGTGAGCCGGACGAGGACGAGTTCAGCGAGAACGTGCTGATCCGGTGGAGCCGCAAGGCGCTGCCGCTGTCGAAGGACTACGTCGGCGCCAACCTGACCATCCGTGAGAACGGCCGGCGGCTCTTCACCCCGATGCTGATCGTGATGATCGCGATCGGCACCACCGACCTGATCTTCGCCCTCGACTCGATTCCGGCGATCTTCGGGATCACCCAGGAGTCGTACCTGGTCTTCACCGCGAACGTGTTCGCGCTGATGGGCCTGCGGCAGCTCTACTTCCTGCTCGGCGGGCTGCTCGACCGGCTGATCTACCTCAGCTACGGCCTGGCCGTGGTGCTCGGCTTCATCGGGGTGAAGCTGGTGCTGGAGGCCCTGGCCGACAACAATCTGCCGTTCATCAACGGCGGCCAGCACGTCGCGTGGGCCCCGCACATCCCGATCTGGCTCTCGCTCCTGGTCATCCTCGGCACCCTCGCCGTGGCCACCGCGGCCAGCCTGATCAAGTCGTCCCGCGACCGGCGCCGCGAGCTGGCCGAGGCCAGTCACTGACCGGCACGCCGACGAAAGGGGCGCTCCCGGCCACGGGAGCGCCCCTTGTCGCGTACCGGCTCAGACGCGGTGGGCGCGGACCAGGGTGGCCGCCCGATCCGCGGACGGCGGTTCCTCGACCACCCGGCGTTGGACGTAGCAGGCGTGCAGCATGCGGCGGTCGTCGCCGTGCGGCTCGGAGGTGACGATGCCGACGTGGTGGATCCGGCGGCCCTGTCGGGCGAAGAAGTAGAGATCGCCGGGGCGTTCCGCGCCGGGCGCCAGCGGGGTGGTGGCCTCGGCCTGGTCGTCGGCGTCGCGGGGCACGGTCACCCCGAACCGGCGCCAGGCCAGGTGGACCAGGCCCGAACAGTCGATGCCGTGGCTGGAGAGCCCGCCCCAGATGTAGACGAGGCCGCGGAGCCGCTCGGCGACGGCGAGCACCTCCTTGGCCTCCGGCCGCTCGGTGGGCAGCGGGACCAGGTCCCCCTCGGGGGCCCAGAGCGGGGCCGGCCGGCCCGGGACGTGGACCGGTTGCCAGCCGTCCTCGGCGGGACCCGCGGCCGCCAGGCGGGTGCCGAGGACGATCCCGGGCAGCACGATCGCTCCGCCCCCGGCGGCGTACAGGGCGGTGACGGTGGCGTCCACGACCAGGGCGGTGCCCACCGCATCCTCGACCGAAGCGGTCGCGAGCTGAGCGGTGGGCAGCCAGCCGGGGTAACCCCGGGCGTCCAGCTTCGGCGCCGGCTGCTCGACCGCGACCACCTGGGCCCAGCCGTCCGGCCGCAACTCGGTGACCAGGACCCGCTCGCCGAGCAGCAGTTGGCTGAGCACACAGTCGCCGACCTGCTGGTCGCGGTCCATGCCGGCGATCCAGGCCGGCATGTCGGGGTCGGCGGCCAGGGCGGGACGGTCCACCGGCCGTACCGTCTCGGGGGAGGTCCAGAGGGTCGCCACCGGGACCCGGACGACGGCCTCGCGGCCCGGTTGCAGCTCCACGTCCACCCCTACCTAACGCCGCTGTGTCCCGCCGACATTATGAAAAATTCCGACAGCCATCAACCACGAGTCTGCATCTTTGCTTCAGCCACCGCACTGACGCCCAGGCCGGGCGCGTCCGGCAGCACGACCGTCCCGCCGTCGTACCGGATCCCACCCTGCACCGGCGACCACGCCAGCCACCAGGCGGCGTCGAGATCCGACACGGCGGTCGTGCCGTACGCGGCGACCAGGCTGGCCGCGGCACCGACCCCGACCTGGCTCTCCATCATGGAACCCACGATCGTGCCGATGCCGTGCGCGGCGGCCAGGTCGAGCAGCGTCCGGGCCGGGAGCAGCCCGCCGCACTTGCTCAGCTTGACGTTGACCATGTCGGCCGCCCGGCGGCGGATGACCTCCACCAGGTCCCGGACGCCGAAGACCGACTCGTCGGCGAGGATCGGCAGGTCCACCCGGTCGCTGACCCAGGCCAGCCCGTCCAGGTCCCAGCGGGCGACGGGCTGCTCGACCAGCTCGACGTCCAGCCCGGCGTCCTCGATGCCGCGGATGATCCGGACCGCCTCCCGCGGCGTCCACCCCTGATTGGCGTCCAGGCGGATCCGCACCCCCGGTCCGACCGCCGACCGTACCGCGCGTACCCGGTCCAGGTCGCCGGCGGCGTCGGTGCCGACCTTGAGCTTCAACACGGTGAACCCCTCCGCCCGGCGCTGCTTGGCGGCCGCGGCCAGGTCCACCGCGTCCCCGGCGGCGAGGGTCATGTCCGTCGGAACCCGCAGCGCCGTGCCGCCGAGCAGCCGGACCAGCGGTACGCCGAGCCGCCGGGCGGCCAGGTCGTGCAGGGCGACGTCGACGGCCGCCTTGGCCGACTCGTTGCCGGCCACCGCTCGCTGCACCTCACCGCAGCGGGCAACCAGGTCGTCGGCGTCGCGTCCGGCGAGCGCCGGAGCGAGCATGTCCCGGACGCACGCCTCCGCGCCGGCGATGGACGCGCCCGTCACCTGCCAGACCTGCGGCGCCTCGCCGAAACCGGACCGCCCGTCGTCGTCGATCACCTCCACCACCAGGGTGTCCACGGTGGTGGCCCGGCGCAGCGCGGTGACGAACGGGGTGTGTAAGGGGGCGGAAAGCCGGTGGGTGCGTACCGCGGCGATCGTCATGTCGGGCACCCTATACGGAGGTTGGCGCGAACAGGGGAGGCCGGATGTCGGAGCGGAACTGGGAACTGGTGGGCGCGCCGAACGCGCGTGACCTCGGCGGTCTGCTGGCCGCGGACGGGCGGCGGGTGCGGGCGGGCCGCTTGATCCGCACCGCCGCACTGGGCCGGCTGACCGAGGAGGACCTGCCGGTGCTGGGCAAGCTGGCCCCGACGTGCGTGGTCGACCTGCGGCACGCCTCCGAGCAGGACGTCGCCCCGCCGGACCGGCTCGTCGGCGAGCCGCGGGTGGTGCACCTGCCGGTGTACGACCCGGCCCACCCGGTGTTCACGTACGTCTCGGCGGTGCTGCTCGGCCACGACCTGGCCGCGTACGACGAGCTGGCCCGGGAGGGGATGCCCTCGGCGATGGCCGCCATCTACCGGTGGTTCATCACCGGGGAGCCGGCGCGGATCGGGTTCGGGACGGCGGTACGGCTGGCGGCGGAGGAGCGCAACCTGCCGCTGCTGTTCCACTGTTCCGCCGGCAAGGACCGCACCGGCTGGCTGGCGGTCGTCCTGCTCACCGCGCTCGGGGTGGACGAGGCCGCGATCCGGGCGGACTACCTGCGGCACAACGACCTGACCGCGAGCCTGCGTGAGGTGCTGCTGGCCGCGATGACCCGGCGGCAGCCGCACCTCGACCCGGAGACGGCCCGGCCGCTGCTCGAGGTACGGGCGGAGTACCTGGACGCCGCGTACGACGAGGTGCGCAGGGTGCACGGGTCGTTCGGGGCGTACCTGCGCGACGGGCTGGGTGTGACCGACGAGATGGTGGCGGCGCTGCGGGACAACCTGCTGGAGTGAGCCGGCGCGCGCGGCCGGTCACCCGGCCAGCGTGTGGCGGGACGCCCAGACCTGGGCCGAGATGTCGGCCACCAGCCGGCAGGCGTCGTCGTCGGCCCCCTCGCCGCTCGGGCCGCCGTCGGCCAGGTCGGTGGTGGTGCAGACGACGATCGCGTACGGCGGGGCGTCGGCCGGGAAGACCACTCCGGCGCCGTGCCGGACGCCGCGTACCCAGCCGTTCTTGTGCGCGATCCGGGTCCCCTCGGGCAGCCCGGCGGCGAGGTCCTCCCGGTGTTCCTGGGCGAGCAGCACGTCCAGCATGGCGGCGCACGCGGTCGGAGAGGCGAGGGGACCGGGCCGTTGGGCGCCCTCGGCCACCGCGGCGAGCAGCGCGGCCAGGTCGGCGGCGGTGACCAGGTTGGTGATGCCGGCGTCCCGGGCGGCGAGGTCCTCGATGCCCCGGCCGGTGACGCTGTGCCGGGCGCCGCCGAGTCGCCACGCCTCGGCGACCGCGGGCAGGCCGACCTGACCGAGCACGATGTTGGTGGCGAGGTTGCTGGACCGGACGATCATCCGCTCGGCGAGCCAGCGCAGCGGCGCGGTGCCGCCGACCCGATCCCATACCGCGTCGTCGTTGTCGGAGTGCTGCGCGCAGGCGAACCGGGGCGCTCCGGGCCGGGCGGAGTCGAACGCGTTGCGTACCGGGATCGGGGCGTCCAGGTCGAGGCGGCCGGCCTCGGCTGCGCGGTGCAGTGCGACGAGCACGGCGAGTTTCATGGTGCTGGCCGCGTAGTGGGTGGCGTCGGACAACCGGGTCCAGGTCGGACCTGCGCCCAGCCGCCCCACGTACGCGGAGACGGTGCCGGGCACCCGGTCCAGGCGGGCGTCGAGATCGTCCCAGGTCATGCCGGTGACCGTAGCGGATCATCACCGCGCGTGGGGCAGCGGTACGCCGTGCGGCGGCCTACCGTGCCGGTATGACGACTGCCGCGTACGACGCCATCGCCGACTGGTACGAGGACTACGTCACGAACACCGCGAGCGACTACAGCCGACGGGTTCAGGGTCTCCTGGCGCGATTGCTCGGCACCGGCCCGGGGCGCTGCCTCGACCTGTGCTGCGGCACCGGTGCGCACGCCGCGGAGCTGCGCCGGTTGGGCTGGGACCCGGTGGGTGTCGACCTGTCGGCCGGGCAGCTCCGGCACGCCCGAGCCCGGCTACCGGTGGCCCGGGCCGACGCGACCGCCCTACCGCTGCCCGACGCTGCGGTGTCGGCCGCGGTCTGCGTGCTCGCCCACACCGACATGCCGGACTACCCGGCGACCATCGCCGAGGCGGCCCGGGTGCTGGCGCCGGGTGGCCGCCTGGTGCACGTCGGGGTGCACCCCTGTTTCTGCGGCGCGTTCGCCGACCGGTCCGATCCGGAGCGGATCGTGATCGACCCCGGGTACGCCGAGCGGGACCGCACCTTTCGCGGCTGGAATTCCACCGGCGTCCGGGCCCGGGTGGGCGCCTGGCACCTGCCGCTGGCCGACCTGCTCAACGCGGTGACCGCCGCCGGCCTGACGCTGACCCGGGTGGAGGAGTCCGGCTCCGGTCCGATCCCCGACGTCCTCGGCCTCCTCGCCACCAAACCCACCTGACCCCAGCGCGCCCCACCGCCCCCGCCCCGCCCCCTCAGCACCTGTTGATCATGGAGTTGGCGG
>JBARAE010000202.1:0-22499 GCA_049791715.1 Micromonospora sp. | reverse complement strand
GCCGTGCGGCCCGTCACCGCCGGCGCGCGGGTGGCCGGACGTGTGGCGCCGACCCGGCACGTCGGCAGCGTGGACATCTTCCTGGAGGCGATCGATCGGGCGACGCCCGGCGACGTGCTGGTCGTCGACAACGCCGGACGGACCGACGAAAGCTGTGTCGGGGACCTGGTGGTGCTGGAGGCGCAGGCCGCCGGCCTGGCCGGTGTGGTGGTCTGGGGACTGCACCGGGACACCGTCGACGTCCGGGCGGTGGGGCTGCCGGTCTTCAGCGCCGGGGCGACCCCCACCGGACCGCAGCGCCTCGACCCTCGGCCTGAGCAGGCGCTGGAGTCCGCGACGGTGGGGGAGTGGACCGTCGACGGCGACGACGTGGTCCTCGGCGACGACGACGGCGTGCTGTTCGTACCGGCGGGGCGGGTCGGGGAGCTGTTCACCCTGGCCGAGTCGATCCGGGACACCGAGCGGCGACAGGCTGAGCGGATCCGGGCCGGCGTCGCGTTGCGCGAGCAGGTCGGGTTCGGTGCGTACCTGGCCCGGCGGGCGCAGGAGCCGACCCTGACCTTCCGCGAGCACCTGCGTACGGTCGGCGGGGCGATCGAGGAGTGAGGGTCAGCCGGCGGCGGTCGGGGACGGTGGTGCGCTGCCGCCCTGCGGCGCCTCGGCCGTCATCAGCCGGACGATCGCGGCCCGGTCCGCAGCCGACGGCAGACCCCAGCCCGGCCGGTACCCGTACACCTCGCGCAAGGGCGTCGACGCGGTACGCCCGTCGAGGATCTCCACCGCGTCGGTGTCGATCAGCCCGGGGTGTTCCACCCCGCACGCCTCGGCGACCTTGACCAGGTCCCGCCGCAGCGTACGGATGTAGTTGGCGGCCCGCGCGGCCTTGAGGGTCGGGTCGAGCCCACGGGCCAGCCACGGGTTCTGGGTGGCGACGCCGGTGGGACACGTGTCGGTGTGGCACTTCTGCGCCTGGATGCAGCCGATGGACAGCATCGCCTCCCGGCCGACGTTGACCATGTCGCAGCCGAGGGCGAACGCGACGACGGCGTTGTCCGGCAGGCCCAGCTTGCCGGCGCCGATGAAGACGGTCTGCTCGTGCAGGTCCTTGTCGGCGAAGGTCTTGTAGACCCGGGTGAAGCCCTGCTGGAACGGCAGCGAGACCGAGTCGGTGAAGATCAGCGGCGCGGCGCCGGTGCCGCCCTCGCCGCCGTCGACGTTGACGAAGTCCACGCCGCGCCCGGTATCCCGCATCAGGGTGGTCAGCTCGTCCCAGAACCCGAGGTCACCGACGGCGGACTTGATGCCGACCGGTAGTCCGGTCTCGGCGGCGAGCAGTTCGACCCAGTCGAGCAGGCTGTCGCAGTCGGAGAACTCGGCATGCCGGGACGGGCTGACGCAGTCCTGACCCTCGGGGATCCCGCGGGTCGCCGCGATCTCCGCGGACACCTTCGGCGCCGGCAGCAGCCCGCCCAGGCTGGGTTTCGCCCCCTGGCTCAGTTTGATCTCCAGCGCCCGCACCGGTGCCCCGGCGACCAGGTCCTTCAGCCGCTCGAGGCTGAACCGCCCGCGATCGTCCCGGCACCCGAAGTACGCGGTGCCGATCTGGAAGACCAGGTCACCGCCGTTCCGGTGGTACGGCGACAGGCCGCCCTCGCCGGTGTTCTGCAGGCAGCCGGCCAGCGAGGCGCCCCGGTTGAGCGCCTCGACGGCCCGGCCGGACAGCGAGCCGAAGCTCATCCCGGAGATGTTGACCACCGAGCCGGGCCGGAACGCTTGTGGCCGTCCTCGGGCGGCACCGAGCACCTTGGCGCAGGGCAGCTCCACGTCGTGTCCGGCGGTGGGCGCGGACGGCGGCACGGCCCGTCCGAAGGTGCGGTGCTTGATGATCGGATACCCGGGCGTGTACTCGATGTCGTTGTCCGTGCCGAAGCCGAAGTAGTTGTTCTCCTTCTTCGCCGAGGCGTAGATCCAGCGCCGCTGGTCCCGGGTGAACGGCCGTTCCTCGTTGTTGCCGGCCACGATGTACTGCCGCAGCTCCGGGCCGATCGCCTCGAGCAGGTAGCGGGCCCGTCCGACGACCGGGAAGTTGCGCAGCAGCGCGTGGTCGCGCTGCAGCAGGTCGCGGGCGGCGAGGGCCGCGACGGCGGCGGAGACGACGGGTACGGCGCGGCTGGCCCATTTCATGCCCGCCACTCTCCCCGCAAGCCGCGCCGCCGAAACGCTCGCGGCTGGCGGGCGGACGCTCGCCGGCCCGGCGTACGCGGCCACCAGCCGCCTGGGTGCCCGTTGCGGGGAATTGTCACGTCCCGCGGACGCGTCGCACTGGGTGACGGGCGGCCGTTGCCTACGGTGGGTGATGGTCGGCCCGAGCGGTGGTCGGCCGCTTCCGTCCTTTGCTCTGCTGCCCTCCACGCAACACCGTGCCTGGCCAGGGAAGGAGCTGCCCGAGCGCGATGAGGCCCGGTCGCCGTGAGTGACTGTTGCCTCCGCTGCAGCAGAGCAAAGGAGGCGATGCGAGTCTCCTGGGCGCAGGCGATGGGCGCGGAAGGGGGAGGTTCCCCGGCGGCCGGGGCGCCGGCGCCGGTGCGGGTGGCCGAGACGGTGGGCCCCACACCCCGGCGAGCCGGCCGTGCAACGCGGTGAGGCAGGGGGAGCGGCGAGTCGAGCCGGGGATGTCAGGTCGGCAGGTGCTGAACGATCTGGATCGGGTTGCCGTCCGGGTCGGCGGTCCAGGCGATCAGCAGCCGACCGAGCCAGGTGTGCGGGGCCTTCAGAGCGGGCGCGCCGTCGGCCGTGATCTTTTCGTACGCCGCGGCGGTGTCGTCGGTCCAGAGGATGACGGCCGCCCGCTGGCCGGACGGGACGGGTTCGAGGCCGTGATCGTCACGGGTGGACGCGACCGACGCGATGCCGATCGGGTAACCGTCGAGCGCGAGGTCCACGTGGATCGGCTCGCCCTCGATGGGCACCCGGAAGGTCTCGCTGAAGCCCAGCTTCGCGTAGAAGGCGGCGGCCCGGGTCACGTCCTCGCTAAACAGGATCACCTGTGGCGTACGGAACATCGACACGCCCGGACCTTACAACGGCGGGTCGGGTGTGTCAGTCCGGCAGGAGGGGCATCTCCAGCCCGGGGTCGCGGCCGAGCAGCACGGCCCGGGTCAGCGCCGCCGAGCCGAACCGGTCCCGCACCGCGTCCACCGCGGCGTCCAGGTCGGCGCCCGGATCCCGGTCGAACGGCAGCGGCGGCTGGACGTGCCCGTCGTCGAGGTTGCTGACGGACACCCCGATCAGCGTGACGCCCCGGGTCTCGATCTGCGGCAGCGCGGTACGCAGCAGTGCCCGAGCCGCCTCCAGCAGGGGCCGGGTCTGCGCGGTCGCCTTGACCAGGGTGTGCGAGCGGGTGGCCCGGGTGTAGTCGGCGAAGCGCAGCCGCAGTGTCACGGTGCGGCCGGTGCGCTGGGCGGACCGCATCCGTCGGGTCACCCGGTCGACGAGCCCGGCCAGGATCGCGTCGAGGTCGTCGGGGGAGTGCGGTTCCCGGCCGAGGGCGTGCTGCGCCCCCATCGACGACCGCCGCCGGCCCACCTGCACCGGTCGCGGGTCGCGGTTGTGCGCCAGGGCATGCAGGTGCCGCCCCGCGCCGGCGCCCAGCAGCGACACCAGCGTCGCCTCGCCCAGGCCGGCCACCTGCCCGACCGTGCGGATGCGTCGCTCGCGCAACATTGCCGCGGTCACCGGGCCGACGCCCCAGAGCCGCTCCACCGGAAGCGGGTGCAGGAACTCAAGCTCCGCATCGGGCGCGACGACCAGCAGGCCGTCCGGCTTCGCGACGCCACTGGCCACCTTCGCCAGGAACTTCGTCCGCGCCACGCCCACGGTGATCGGCAGACCCACCCGCTCGCGCACCTCGCTGCGCAGCCGTACGGCGATGTCGGCCGGCGGGCCGGACAGCCGGCGCAGTCCGCCCACGTCGAGGAACGCCTCGTCGATGGAGAGCCCCTCGACCAGGGGAGTGGTCTGCCGGAAGACCTCGAACACCGCCCGGCTGGCGGCCGTGTACGCCGCCATCCGCGGCGGCACCACGACCGCCTCCGGGCAGAGCCGCCGCGCCTGCCGTCCGCCCATCGCGCTGCGCACGCCCCGGGCCTTCGCCTCGTAGCTGGCCGCCAGCACCACGCCGCCGCCGACGATCACCGGGCGGCCGCGCAGCCGCGGATCGTCCCGCTGCTCGACCGACGCGTAGAACGCGTCCAGGTCGGCGTGCAGAATGGTGGCGTCGCCCGACACGAACATATGTTCGCACGAGGACCCGACCGTGCGGGTCAGGCCCGGCCGGTGCGGGGCCGGCTGGCGGCGCGGCGCGACAGCGAACTGGGCGCGTTCACGCCCGCCTCGTCGCTGACGCTCATGCCCAGCCGCTCGACCAGTTCGCCACCGAGCCAGGCCGTCCCCCCGGCGAGGATGATGCCGGCGAAGCTGCAGATCAGGGCAAGGGCGTTCGGGTCCCAGTTGTCCGCGGCCCGCCGCGCCAGCCAGCTCACCGCGAACAGCAGCAGGACCACCACGTTGCCCAGACCGTGCGCCGCGCCGACCCGCTTGGCACGCGTCCCGCCCGGGATGGCACTCCAGTCGATCAGGCCGAACACCGCGGCGACCAGGCCGCCGATGATGCCGGCGCCCATCGTGTACGCGGCGGAGATCTGAAAGCCCGTGCGGTCGGTGATCAGATACAGGATGTCGAAGATCACCGAGGTGGCGAGCAGGCCGAGCGGGAACACGATCAGGATCGGATGGATCCCGTGACCCATCGCCTTGGCGCGACTTTCCATGACAGTCCCTTCCCGTCTCCCCCAGGCGCGGCCGGATTCCCCGGTATCGCGGCCCTACACCTCGAACCGGAACGGAGCGTGCCGGTCAGCGTCCGCGACGGGTGGCGGTCGCCTGGAGTGTGGGGCGGCGGATCACCGCCAGCCGGTCCCCGCGTACGGAGATCGAGGTTCGCCCGCCGCGCCGCCTGCGCAGCATCAGGTCGACGGTGGCCCCACCCACCTGTACGCCCTCCAGTCGCAGGTCCGGCAGCCACTCGGGCAGGTGCGGGTCCACGAAGATCGTCCGCAGCGGCGCGGCGGGGCGCAGCGCCAGCAGCGCCTGGATCAGGGCGATGATCGAACTCGCCGACCAGGCCTGCGGCGAGCAGGAGTTCGGGTAGACCCCGGGGTGCGGGTGGGCCGGGTCGCGGGGCAGGCCGCTCAGCACCTCGGGCAGCCGGTGCTCCTCGAAGAGCGCCGCCGCGGCGAACATCCCCTCCGCCAGCCGGTGCAGCTCGTTCCAGCAGCCGTACCGCGCCAGTCCGAGGCCGATGGTGCCCGCCTCCACCGGCCAGACGCTGCCCCGGTGGTAGCTGAACGGGTTGTACGCCGGGTGCGCCGACGAGAGCGTCCGCACGCCCCAGCCGCTGAACATGTCGGGCTCGAGCAGCCGGGCGGCGACGACGGGCGCGATCCGGGTGGGCACGATGCCGGTGGTGAGCAGGTGGCCGTCGTTCGAGTTGACCGAGCGGACCGGCTGCTTGTCCGGCCCCAGCGCCATCGCGTAGCAGCCCCGGTCGGGCAGCCAGTACGCCCGGTGGAAGCGGCGGGCGAGCCGGCGGGCCCGGCCCAGCAGCGCGGCGCCCCGGGCCGGGTGACCGGTCACGGTGAACACCACCGCGGCGTGCCGCAGCGCGGCGTACCAGTAAGCCTGCAGTTCGCTGGTGGCGATCGGGTTGGGCACGGACCGCCCGTGTTCGTCGACGATCGCGGTGTCCGAGTCCTTCCAACCCTGGTTCTTCAGCCCGGCCGGGGATCGGCGGTGGTACTCCAGGAAGCCGTCCCCGTCGAGGTCCCCGTACCGCTCGATCCAGCCCAGCGCGCGGCGTGCCGTCGGCAGCAGCCCCCGCACCGTGTCCAGGTCACCGGTCCAGGCGAGGTACTGGCCGAGGAAGACCAGGAAGTCCGGCGCGGTGGACCAGTCACCGTAGTAGGACGAGAAGGGGTCCAGGCCGAGCACGGAGACCGGCCCCCGGCGGGCCTCGTGCAGCGGCTTGCCCGGTTCCTCGTCCCGCCAGTCGTCGATGCGCTGCCCGAGGTGCTGGGCGTTGAGGCGCAGGCTGTCGCCGAGCATGGTGGACCCGGCCAGCAGCGCCTGCCACGAGGCGGTCATCGTGTCCCGCCCGAAGATCTCCTGGTAGATCGGCAGGCCGGCCATCGGCGCGGTCGGCCCGGCCGGCTCGCCCAGCGGCAGCACCGCCAGGTCGTCCACGGCGCACCGCCAGGCCGCCGTGACGTCGAAGTTGCTGCTGTTCAGGCGGGTGAGTTCGGCGGCCAGCCGGGCCCGGGCCGACGCGGCCGGCTCGTCCGGCTCGGCGAACGTGGCCGGCGGCGCGACCAGGCGTTCGCCGTCGAAGACCGGCTCCACGAGCACGTCGACCTGGGCGCTTCCGCCGGGTGGCAGTACGAGGTCGACCGCGAACGTGCCGTCGGCGTACCGGACGGGGGCTTCGGCCCGGACCCGGATGGCCACCGCGCGGTCGAGGTCCTCGCGCAGGTACGTCAGGCGCAGCTCCTGCCGGACGGGGTCCCAGCTCGCGCGGACGTCGCCGGTCTGCACGCGGCGGCCCGTCTCGGCCTCGCTGGTGTCGGCGAAGTCGGCGGCCGGGCGGATCTCCAGGGGAAGGCGCAGCGCCTCTTCGGCGTAGCTGACCAGGGTGAACCGGGTGCGCAGTCCGTCGCCGACGAATCGGTGCGTCAACAGGTAGGCGGCGCGGGACGGCAGTATCTCGCCGTCGACCAGCTCGGCGTACGAGAGCAGCGCGTGGCCCTGCACGTTCCCGGCGCTGAACGGGACCGGCTCCCGGCCGTCGACGATGATCCGCTCGGCGCTGAGCACCCGGGTGTTGCGGGAGAAGAAGCCCTGCGGGTCGGCGCCGGTGATCCGGCCACGCACGTCGGTGACCAGCGTGCTCCACCCGCTCGCCACGTAGAGCAGGTCGGGTCGCACGCGCAGGTTACGCACCCTGGTCATCGGTCGCGGGGCCGATTGCCGGTCACGTCCCGGCGATCTCTCTGCGCGGTGGCGCCATCCGCCCTCCCGTGGCTGCGGTGCCGGCTCCGCGCCGGACGCACGGCTGTACCCCTTCGCGGCCGCGGTACACCAGCTCAGCGGCCCTCGCCCGACCGGCGGCGCGCTACGGTTCCGGCCGAGCCCGGTCGCGGACGAGCAGCTCGACGGTCAGCGCGATCGCCACCGCCTCCACCGCCAGCAGGGTCAGCAGGATGAGCAGCTGGGTCGCGCCCGCCTGGAGCGGCCCTGCCCCGCCGAGCAGCACGCCGACGAACGCCCCCGGCAGGGTGACCAGCCCGACGGTCCGGGTCTGGTCCAGCGCCGGGATCAGCGCCTGACCGGCGGCCGGCCGGCAGATCTCCAACGCCGCGTCGCGGGGGAGCAGCCCCAGCGCCAGACCCGCCTCGTACTCGCCGTGCCGGGTGCGCAGCTCGTCGAGGGTGCGCCGACCGGCCAGGCTCGTCGCGGTCATCGCCCCGCCGATCAGGATGCCCGCCGTCGGCAGCACCACCAGCGGTGTCGCGGGCAGCGCCCGGCTGGCCAGCAGTACGCCGAGGCTCGGCGCCACCCCGGCGGCGATCGCGAGCGGCGTGACCGGCATCGGACAGGCCGTACCGATCCGCCGGCGCGCGGTCAGGCTGGCGACGACGAACATGACGAGGATGAACGCGGCGGTGCTCCACCAGGCGCCGAGGACAGCGACGATGACCAGGGAGACGACGCCGAGCTGGACGGTGGCGCGGGCGGCGGCGGTCAGGATCGCGCGGCCCCGGCCCAGGCCGGTGAGCCGGAGCACCGCCGCGCCGGCCAGGGTCAGCGCGGTCAGCGTGGCGACGAACGCCGGCCCGATGGGCACCGTGCCGCCGGTCATCGCCCCTGCTCTGCTCCTCGGGCGGCGGGGGGGCCGGCTTCCATCGCGCGGGCGGGCGCCGTGCGGCGGACGGTCAGCAGGGCGATGTCGTCCGTCGGGTGCTCGGCGTCCAACGCCGCCATGACGCTCGCGCACACCGTGTCGGCGGGAGCCGGTTCGACGGCGGCGACGAGCCGTCCCGCGCCGACGTCGATGACTTCGTCGCGCCGCTCGATGAGGCCGTCGGTGTAGAGGACCAGGACCGAGCCGCGCGGGAATGGCACCGTCGCGCTGTGCCGCGGCGGCAGCGACCCGCCGGTGCCGAGCGGGGGATCGATCTGCAACTCGATCAAGGTCGGTGTCCGGCCGGGAGTGGCCAGGACGGGCCGTGGGTGCCCGGCCACCGAGACGCGGATGGTCTCGCGGTCCGGCGAGATCACCGCGTACAGCGCCGTGGTGAGGCTCCCCGCCTCGAAGTGGGCGATCTTGCGGTCGAGGAGGGTGAGCGCCTCCGCCGGGTCGTCGCAGACGAGCGCGTACGCCCGTAGGGCGCTGCGGATGCGGCCCATCACCACCGCCGACTGCAGTCCGTGGCCCGACACGTCGCCGATGACCACGCCGAGCCAGCCGGAGGGCAGGGCGAACACGTCGTACCAGTCCCCGCCGATGCCGGTGACATGACCGGGTACGTACCGGGCGGCCATCTCCAGCCCGGGTACGTCGGGCAGTTGGGTGGGGAGCAGGCTGCGTTGCAGGGCCAGGCCGGCGGTCTGCTCCAGGCTGTTCGCCCGCGTCAGACTGGCCGCACCGGCCCGGTCGGCGACGAGCTGCAGCAGACGGACGTCGTCCGGGGTGAACCGGCGGGGGGTCAGCGTGCCGACGTGCAGCACACCGACCAGGTCACCGCGAGCGAAGATCGGCACGCCGAGCAGGGAGCGGACGCCGGTCTCCAGCAGGACCGGGTTGACCACCTCGGCGGCGGTGACGTTCTCGATGATGACCGGACGGCGGGTCAGCGCGATCCGGCCGGCGAAGCCGCGACCGGGCGAGACGCGGAAACCCTGGCGGACCTCCTTCTCCAGCCCCTTCGCCGCGGTGGCCACGAGCTGCCGGGCGTGCAGGTCCAGCAGCAGGATGACTGCGGTGTCGACGCGCAGCAGGTCCCGGACGCGGTCGAGCAGTTCGTCGAAGAGGTCGGCCACGTCGAGTCGGGACAGGGTGGCGTCGGTGACCGCCTCGATGCGGCGCAACCGCTCGTCGTCCCTGATGTCCTCGGTGCCGACCACCAGTGGATCGTAGTCTCACCGGCCGGTTGCCGGGCTTCGTGCGCGGCGGCCGCGGAGGTGCCGGGATCCCCTCGCGGGTTCCCGGAACCTCCCGGTCGGGTCACCGCGCATAGGCCTCCAACTCGTAGAGGGAGAAGCCGTACGAGGTGGCCCGCTTGACGCCGTACATCCGCACGTACCGGGCGGTGACCGGAGCGAAGGTCACGTTGTCCACCCCGCCGTTGCCGGCCGTGGTGCTGAACGCCGTCTGCCAGCTGGTGCCGTCGTTGGAGACCTCGATCCGGTACGCGCTGCCGTACGCGCTCTCCCACCGGAGGATGACCCGGTTGAACGTCCGGGCCGTACCGAGGTCCACCCGGAGCCACTGGTTGTCGTTGTAGCTGCTGCTCCACCGGGTGCCGAGGCTGCCGTCGACCGCCTTGGCCGGTGTGTTGCTGGTGAACGCCTGGGTGCTCGACGCGGTCGCCGTCCGTCCCTGCGCCAGGTTGGTCAGGTCGTCGCCGCGGTGGGCCGGGAACGAGACGACCTGCTGGTACGTGGGACGGTTCTGCCAGGCGATCAGGGGGTGGGTGATGCCGCCCATCGGGGACTGCAGGATCGCGTCGGCGCACCACTGGTTGCCCGCCCCGCAGTTCGCGTCGCCGGGGTAGACGGTCGTGGCGGGCAACGCCGCCGCCTGGGCGAGGGTGTCGAGCAGGGTCTGCCGGCAGGCGCCGAGGTCGCCGTTGCCGCAGTACGTGCGCCCGAGCCCGCCGGCCACCTGGTCGCCGAGGACGGTGCGGATGTCCTTGTCGACGTAGCCCCACCAGCCGTACTGGAAGGAGGAGCCCTTGTGCGGCTGGCCCTGGCCGGCCCACACCGCCGTGCCGTCGCGGCCGCCGTTCTGGCCGCCGGACGGCGCCTCGTTCACCTCGATGGCGTCCACCAGGGCGCCGTAGAGGTCGGTACCGAGGCCGGGCCCGAACTCGGCTGCGGCGAGCAGTGGCCACCAGGCGTCGAAGATGCGGATGGCGTCGGCGTACTGGTAGGCCTTGGATCCGGCGGCCGTCTCCTTGCGCCGGGAGCCGGACTGCTGCCAGGACTGGAGTTTGGACACCGCGTCGGCCAGGGCCGGGTCGCTGACGGGCTGGCTGGTGACGACCCGCAGCAGGTCGCCGAGGACCTGCTGGCCGCGCAGGTCGGTGACGGCGGCGTCGGCCATGATCTCGACGACGTCCCCGCGGTCCAGCTTCCGTCCGGCGATCGCCGCGCGTACCGGCCCGTCGAGCAGTTGCGCCCGGTGCACCGACCCGAAGCTGAAGTTGCCGTCGGCGGCGCTGTAGTCGTACGCCTGCTTGTTGTTCCAGCTGACGTAGTAGTCCTGGTTGACCGACTGCGGGTGGGCGCCGGCCGGGGTGTAGGTGGCGGTGTTGGTGTCCGGGTTCCAGCCCTGCCACTCGTAGCTCGCCTCGGCTCTCGTGGGCAGGTTCGGGTCGGCGCCGGACGGGCGGACGGGGTTGGACCCGGAGTTGAAGTACGCCGCCTCGGTCGAGTTGACGTAGAACCAGTTGAACGCGTACCCGACGCTGGCCGCGGACTGCTGGAACGCCGCCGCGGAGCCCATCGCGGCCGGGTCGTTGTACGCCTGGAAACCGATCGCCGACTCCGCCTCGTGCCGGTACGTCGACCGCAGCCTGGTGAAGGCCGTCGGTTGGCCGTTGACGAGGCCGCGGTACGCCACCAGCCCGTACTTGGTGCGCAGCGCCCGTAGGGTGTACGAGCCGGACGGTGTCGAGTCGGCGGTGCTCGGCGACCAGGAGTTGGTGTGTTCCAGCACCTCCATCGCCAGGCACTGGCCGTGGTAGAGGTACCGGTTGGACTGCAGCGTCGGCGCGGTCCCGTCGGTGGTGCAGAGCGGCACGGCGTACGTGTCGGTCATGTCCTGCCCGGCGGAGGTGGCGCTCCACGCGTAGTCCTGCCCGCGTCCGAGCAGCACGTAGAGGTTCAGTCCGGCGAACGCCGCGCCGCGGGCGCTGATGCCCGGCCCCTGCAGTTCCTGAAGCATGAGCAGTTGCGGCGCGAAGTAGCCGGTCTGCGGGCCGAAGACGGCGACCGGGTTGCCGCTGACGGTGTGCTGACCGGAGATCACCACCGCGTTCGACATCCCGTGCGCCTTCAGGGCGCCCAGTCCGGACAGCAGACCATCGGTCGTCGCGGAGCCGCCGGACGTGCCGCTGCTGGTCAGCGTCGCGGTGCTCGCCGCGCCGGTGGGGTTGTAGGCCAACGGCTCGGCGGCAACGGTGCCGGCGTCGGGTAGCGCCACGCTCGGCGCGCCGGCCGGTACGGTGCCGTACGGGAAGCTCTGCCCGTTGTGGAGGGTCAGCACGGCCTCCGGGTCGTTCTGCTGGCGGAACGCCTGCCACACCTGGTCACCGGTGGTCGCGCCGAACTTGGCCCGGGCGGCGACCCGCACGAGCGCCGACTGCATCTCCGCCCCGCCGCCGCCGCCGAACAGGCCGCCGACGACGCCGGCCGTGGCGATCAGGTCGGTCATCGTGAAGTGCTGCGGGCTGCCGGCGTTGGCGAGGTTGTACTCGCCCGGGCAGTTGTCGGCGGCGACGCACCGGTCGATGTAGGCGTTGACCCCGGCGATGTAGTCGCTGACGTCCGTGTAGAGCTGCTGGCCGCGGGTGCCCATCTGCCGCAGCGTGTCGACCTGGGCCTGCAGGTCGGCCTCGCTGTAGGGCGAGTTGGCCCAGATGCTCTGCTCCAGCTCCCGGTTGCCGGCGGCGCCACCGGCGAAGGAGCTGAGCCGGCCCCGGCCGGCGTGGCGCAGCAGGTCCATCACCCAGAGCCGGTCCTGCGCACCGGCGTACCCGGCGCCGAACATGGTGCCCGACCGGGTGGTGCCGGTGATGTGCGGTACACCGGTGGCGGAGTCGCGCACGATGGTCACGTCCGAGCGGGGCTGCACGGTGCTCTCCACCAGTGCGTCGGGTACGCCGAACGACGAGTCGTTGAAGAACCGGGCGATCTGCTCGTCGGTGAGGCCGGCGTAGTTGTAGACCAGGTTGGCGTACTTGTCGAGCTGGTCGCTGGAGTGGGCGGGTCGGGTGCCGAACAGCTGGTGCGACAGGATCGCGGTGAGCGTCGCGTTGCCGTTCTCGCCGGGCGGCAGGATGTCGGCGCACTGGCCGAGGCAGTAGTCGTTGCCGGTGAAGGTGGTGGCCGCGGCGGCGGGGGTGGCGGGAACGGCGACCAGAACGGTGGCGGTGAGCGTCGCGGCGGTCAGCGCCGCGAGGCGGGTACGAGTGGCGGGACGGGGCATGGCGGTTCCTCCGGGGGTTCGGAGTGGGACCGGGGGTACGCCCGGCTACCGGTGCCGACGTCTCGCGCCCCGCGCCCGGGCGTCGCACGCGGAGGTGAGAATCACTCGTATCAATCTCCGGTAATCGTCGGGGCAGCCGGGTGGCCCCGGGTAGCCGTCGTTCATCCAGTGCGAATGCCGACACTTCGCCAACCCGGTCGGCAGAACCCGCCGGAGACGGGCCCTTGGTCCCTACCGGCGCCACCACCGCGGCGGGAAGTTTGGTTAGGGGAACCTAATCCTGGGGAGGATGACCATGACGCTGCGTGACTGTCGGCCCGGTGCCGATCTCGTCCTGCGGAGGGTGACCGGGGACCGCTCCCGCCGGCGGCTGGCCGAGTGGGGACTGGTACCGGGGGCCCCGGTGCGGCTGGTGTCCCGGGGACCGGCCGGCGGACTCATCGTCGCGCTGGGTGACACCCGGATCGCGCTGGACTCCCGCACCGCGGGCACGGTGGTCGTGGAGCCGGCCCGATGAAACTCGCCGTCCCGGCCACGCCCGCGCGCCGTGCGACGAGGGCGCGCCCCGCCCC
Organism: Micromonospora sp.; assembly: GCA_049791715.1. GTDB lineage: Bacteria > Actinomycetota > Actinomycetes > Mycobacteriales > Micromonosporaceae > Micromonospora. Next base: position 9,383 of record JBARAE010000202.1, on the reverse strand, counting down.
GTGCTGTCCGCCAACCCCGGTCGACACCGGGCCGTCGACGCTACGGGTGGCGCTGGTGGGTAACCCGAACGTCGGCAAGTCCACGCTCTTCAACGCGCTCACCGGCGCCCGGCAGCAGGTGGGCAACTGGCCCGGCAAGACCGTCCAGGTCGCGTCCGGGTCGTGGTCGAGCCCCGTCGGCGTGCTCCGGGTGGTGGACCTGCCCGGCACGTACAGCCTGGTGCCCCGCTCGCCCGACGAGGCCCTGGTCCGTGACCTGCTCGCCGACCGGGACGCCGAGGGGCGGCCGGACGTCGTCGTGGCCGTGCTCGACGCGGCCAACCTGGCCCGGAACCTGTACCTCCTGGCGCAGCTGCTCGACACCGGAGTCCCGGTCGTGGTGGCGCTGACCATGCGCGACCTCGCCGCCGGGCGCGGCGTACGCGTCGACCCGACCGCGCTGTCGCGGTGCACCGGGGTTCCGGTGGTGGAGGTCGACCCGCGCGCCGGGGACGGCCTGGACACCCTGGCCCGTGCGCTCACTGCGGTCGTCGCCACCGAGCCCGCCCGCCCGGTCGCCCTCGGTGCGGCGGTCGAGGACGCCGTCGCGCGGCTCGTCGCCCGGATCGAGACCCCACCGAACGCCGGCCGGGTGAACCCGCGGTGGCTGGCCCTGAACCTGCTGGCCCGCGACGACGAGTGGGTACCGGAGTGCTGCGCCTCCTCGGCCGCCGACCTGCGGGCCCGGGCGTCGGACCTCCGCCGCGAGGTCACCGGACGGCTGGCGCCCGACGGCGAGGACGACATGGAGACGGCCGTCGCCGACCAGCGGTACGGATGGATCCGGCGCGTGGTCGCGGCCAGCGTGCACCGGCCGGAGGAGGACCGGCCGACGCTCTCCGACCGGGTGGACCGGGTGCTCACCAACCGGTGGATCGGCCTGCCGATCTTCCTGCTCGTCATGTGGGCCGTCTTCGAGGCGACGACCCGGGTCGCCGCACCGCTGCAAAATGGGCTGTCGGCCCTGGTGGACGGGCCGGTGCGCGGCGCCGTGGCGTGGCTGCTGGCCCGGCCCGGCCTGGACGACACCTGGCTCGCCGGGCTGGTGCTCGACGGGCTGGTCGCCGGCGTGGGTCAGCTGCTCACCTTCGTCCCGCTCATGGCCATCATGTTCGTCCTGCTGGCGCTCCTGGAGGACTCCGGCTACCTGGCGCGCGCCGCCTTCGTCGCCGACCGTTTCCTGCGCCTGGTCGGCCTGCCCGGACACGCGTTCCTGCCGCTCATCGTCGGATTCGGCTGCAACGTACCGGCGATCGCGGCGACCCGGATCCTCGCCGACACCCGACACCGGCTGATGACGGCACTGCTCGTGCCCTTCATCAGTTGCAGTGCCCGGCTGACCGTCTACCTGCTGCTGGCCAACGTGTTCTTCGGCAGCCACGCCGGCACCGTCGTCTTCGCCATGTACCTGCTCTCCGTCGTCCTGGTCGTCGGCGTGGGCATCGCGTTGCGGCACACCCTCCTTCGACACCTGCCGCGCGGCGCGTTGCTGCTCGAACTGCCGCCGTACCGGCGCCCCACCGTCCGCGTGGTGGCCGGCCAGGCAGGGCAGAAGCTGCAGGGGTTCCTGCGGACCGCGAGCGGGATCATCGTGGCGACCGTGACCGCCGTCTGGCTGCTGACCGCCATCCCCACCGGGCACGGGCAGTTCGGCAAGGTGGACGTCGCCGACAGCCTCTACGCCGGCATCAGCCGGACCGTGGCACCCGTCTTCGCGCCGGCCGGATTCGACGACTGGCACGCCACCGGTGCACTCGTCACCGGATTCGTCGCCAAGGAGGCGGTGGTGTCCACCTTCGCGCAGACCTACCACGCCGCCGAGCCCGACGCCCCGCAGCACGCCGGTGACCTGGGGGTCCAGTTGCGCGCGACGTTCGAGCAGACCTCCGGCGGGCACCCGGCCGCTGCGGTGCTGGCGTTCCTGGTCTTCCTGCTGGCGTACACGCCCTGCATGGCGACGCTCGCCGCGCAGCGGGCGGAGATCGGCCCACGATGGACCGTGGTCGGCGTGGTCATGCAGTTGGCGGTGGCGTTCCTGCTGGCCGTCGCCGTCTTCCAGATCGGCAGGTTGCTGACATGAGCGTGCTGCGTGACGTGCTGCGGCGGGTACGTACGGCGGCGCCCGGCCGCGGCCTCGATGACATCGCACGCGACCTCGGCATATCCCGTGACGAGGTCGACGCGATGGTGGACTACTGGGTCCGCCGTGGCGAGCTGGTGGTCGACGAGCTGTCGTCCTGTGCGTCCGGGAGCTGCGGCAGCTGTCGCCTCAGCGGGCGGGGCGGTGACTGCTACCGCCCCGCGCCGCGTTCCGGCCCGGCGCTGGTCCGGATCGGGCCGCCGCCGCCGGACCCGGTCAGGACCCGGGCTGGCTGATGTTGACCATCCAGCCGATCCCGAACCGGTCCACGCACATGCCGAACTCGTCGCCCCACATCTGCTTCTCCAGCGGGAGCGACACCACTCCGCCCTCGGAGAGCTGCTCCCAGTACCGCCGCAGGTCGTCGGCGTCGTCGCCGCTCAGACTCACCGCGATGTTGTTGCCGACGGTGCGCTCCATGCCCGGGGGCGTGTCGGACGCCATCAGGGTGAAGCCCTTCTCGGTCTCGAGAAGGGCGTGCATGACCCGGTCGGCCAGCGCCGGATCGGGATTGCCGAACTCGCCGAAGGTGCTCACGGACAGGCTGCCGCCGAACACCCGCTGGTAGAACTCCATCGCCTGGCGGGCGTCGTCGGCGAAGCTGAGGTACGGGTTGAGTGTCGAGCTCACGTCGCCTCCTCGGTCGTGACCTGCGGATCGTCGCAGACAGCGACCGCGCGGGCAACGAGGCGCGACGAAGGACGGCGGTCGGGGCAGAAATGCGGCATCGGTCCAATCGGGCTCAGCCGGTCAGCTCTGTCGGCCTGGTAGGTGATCCTGCTCCCGGTCGCCGGGACGACGGGGTGGATCGGCCCCGGCCTGTGGCACCCTTGACCGGTGCGGGAACCCAGCCTCACCGGCCTCGTCGTGGTCGTCGTCGTGCTCGCCGCTGCCACCGCATTCGGCTGGTGGCGGAGGCGGCGGGACGGGCGCTTCCGTCCCGTCGACGCGTCCCGCGAGCAGGGCGCCTCGTCGGCGGAGGCGACCGCTCTGGCCGCGCTGGGGGTACCCCCGGGCGTGGTCACCCTGGTGCAGTTCTCGGCACCGGTCTGCGCGCCCTGCCGGGCCACCCGCCGGATACTCGAGGACGTCCGGGGAACCCTCGACGGGATCGCCCTCGTCGAGGTCGACGTCGAGGAGCGGCTCGACCTGGCTCGGGAACTGGACGTCTGGCGTACCCCGACGGTCCTGGTGGTCGACGCCGCCGGGCGGATCGTCCAGCGCGCCTCCGGTGTGCCGGCCAGGGACGAGATCATCTCGGCGATCACGCCGCTGCTCGCGGGAGCGCGGCGGTGAACGGAATCCGGCTGACCCGGCGACGGGTCGTGGACCACGGGTGGCTGTCGGCGAGCCTCTGTGCGTCGGTCCGTCCCGTCTGACCGACCGACCCTCGCGGCCCGGGCCGCACCTCGCCGAACGGAACCCCTCATGCTGCTCGACCCTCGCGGGCCGCGGTTCGCCGCCGCCCTCACCACCGTCGTCCTGGCCGTCGCGTTGATCACCGGCTCCGGGCTCCTCGTCCTGGCCCAGGCCGTCGTGTTCGCCGTCACCGCCACCAACCCTCGAATCGGCCCGTACGGCCTGATCTACCGCATCCTGGTCGCGCCCCGGCTCGGGCCGCCGGCCGAGCTGGAGCCGGTGGCGCCGGTCCGGTTCGCGCAACTCGTCGGGCTCGCCTTCGCCGCCGTCGGCGCGGCGGGCTGGCTGACGGGCGTCCCGGCGCTCGGGCTCGGGGCAACCGCCGCGGCGCTCGCCGCGGCCTTCCTCAACGCCGCCTTCGACGTCTGCCTCGGCTGCGAGGGCTACCTGGCGTTCCGCCGGCTGACCGGCCGTCCCCTCGCTGCCCGGGTGCCCGCGCGGACGAGCTGACCAGGCGGCGAACGAGTGCCGCGGCGGCCTTCATGACCGGTCCCGGCGGCCGGCGGAGACGACGATCAGCAGGAGGACGAACGCGAGCAGGGCGCTGCCGGTGCGCATGTCGTTCCGGGTGATCAGGAACGAGGTCAGGACCAGGCGGCTCGCTGCCGTGGCCAGCCGACGGGCCGTCCCGTGGGACAGCACCGCGAGAACCCCGCAGCTCACCACCGCAAGTGGGGCTGGTGCGGGCTGGGCGGGTCATCGGTGCTCCGGTGTGGCGGCGGTACGGGTGAGCTGGTCGATCCGGTGAAGCCGGCCGTCCGGCGCGAGCCGGCCGAACATGTGGATCTCGGTGATGATCGTGCGCCCCCGCGCCACGGCCGTCATCGTGTAGCGGGCCGCCACCCGGTCGCCGCAGACGAGGGTGTCGTGGATGTCGAGGTCGCAGGCGGTGACCCTCCGCCGGGTCGGCCGCGCGTGGGCCATCAGCCGCTCGCGATCGAGGTGCAGCCCGTCGGTGTACCAGGCGATGTCGGGCGTGTGGTAGCGGTCCATCACCGCGGCCGGTTCCTCGTCGCCGAAGGCCATCTCCTGCACGTACGACCGCAGGTATCCGGCCAGGTCGCTCCCGGGGGTGGGGCCTGCCTGGGTTCTCATGGTGCTCCTCCGATGCCGCTTATCTCTGACGATGATGTCAAGGCTAAGCGGGTTGGGTAGCCTTGACAACTGTGTCTGAGAAAAGTTCTCCGGAGCGACGGCGACGAGTCCGGTCCGAGGCGCGGCGCAGCATCTCGGCGATCCTCGACGCCGCGATCCAGGTGCTCGGCGAACGACCCCAGGCCACCATGGAGGACATCGCCGCCGCGGCCGGTCTCTCCCGGCAGACCGTCTACGCGCACTTCCCGTCCCGCGACGCGCTCGTCGCCGCGGTGTTCCAGCGGATGACGGACGAGGTGCTCGCCGCCATGGACGCGGCGAAGCTCGACCAGGGGCCCGCCCCGGCCGCGCTGCTGCGCCTCCTGGAGGTCAGCTGGCGCACCGTCGACCGGTACCCGCCGCTGCCGGCACCCCCCGACTCGGCGAACGTCGAGCTGCACCAGCCCGTCTTCGACCGGCTCACCCGCCTCATCCAGCGTGGACAGCGGGCCGGCGAGTTCGACCGGACAGCTTCGCCCGAGTGGCTCATCGCCGCCACCGTCGCCCTCGGCCACACCGCCTGGGAGGAGGCCGCGGCCGGCCGGATGACCCCCGAGGAGGCGGCGGCCGCCGTGCAGACCAGCGTCCTTCGGGTGTACGGGGCTGAGCCGACCCGCTGACCGCGGGTCCCTCGAGGAGGTCGGTGCCCCGCACGGTCGGCGCGCCGTCCCGACCACGGCGGCCTCCCACCTCCGGCACCACGGCCCGTACGCTTGCCCGACCATCGGCAAGGGGGCGATCGCGCATGGGGGAGCAGTGGGCAGGCGTCAACCGGCGGACCGTACTGGTCGCCGCCGGTGGCCTCGCCGTGGTCGGCGTCGGCATCCCCGCCAGCCTCGCGGCCTCCTCCGACCCCGCGCCGCCCGTCGCGAACGGCCGCCGTCGCCCGATCAGCATGGCGATGCACATCCACGCGTCGTTCAGCGAGGGCATCGCCAGCTACGCCGCGCACCTCGACCAGGCCAGCCGCAACAAGGTCGACGTGATCTGGTGGACCGACCACGACTTCCGGGTCGCCGCGCACGACCACCGACGTGCGGTCCACTTCGACGGCGCGGAGGAGCTGGAGGGCCAGCTCGCCTGGAACTGGTCGGCGTCGACCGAGGGCACGCTCACCGCGTCGGCGGCCGACTTCGTGGACAGTCCGCACGGCATGGACGACCCGCCGAAGGCGCTGCGCCTGACCGCGACCGGTGACGGCGCCTTCTGGTACGCCGGCAAGGCATGGAACTGGACGCACACCGGCAACATCTCCGACACCACCCTCCACCTCGACGTGCTGCCGGAGTCCGCCGGGGCCGGCGCGACGCTGATCGTGGAGATCGCCCTGTCCCACCATCCCGCCACCGGCGGCCGCCCCGCCGGCCAGTACGTCCTCCGCTACCGGGTGGGGGCCGCCGAGCGCCGCACCCACTCGACCGACGGCCTGATCGGCACCGTCGACCTGCCCGCCGCGCCCGGGCAGTGGCGGCGGCTCACCCTCCCGCTCGTGGACGACGTCCGTCGACTCTGGCCCGACCTGGTCGCCGGCGACAACTCGTTGCGCGGGCTGCGCCTCGGCGTGCAGGTGACCGGCGAGGCGCACGGCAGCTTCGTCGTCGACCGGCTGGTCTTCGACCGCGCCCGCCGCGCCGGCCAGGCCGGGGAGGACCTCCGCGCCGAGGTGCTCCGCGCGTACGAGGGCCGCTTCCCGGGCGTCACCCACCACCGGGCGTACGAGGTGTCCCTGGTACGCCACCTCAACTGGTTCGGCGGGGACCAGACCCTGCCGGCGTTCCCGTCGCCCCCGTACCGGGACAACGACGTCGCCCGCGCCGAGCAGATGATCGAATTCCTGCACTCCCACGGCGGCGTGGTCTCCTGGAACCACCCGCTCGACGTGGAGAAACGCGACTCGTTGGCCCGGCTGATGGTGGAACGCCACAACCTCGGCGCCGACCTCGTCGAGATCGGCCGGGCACCGCTCGACGACCACCTCTGGGTGCTCGACGTCGCCGCCCGCAACGCGGTCTTCTTCACTGCCGTCGGGGTCACCGACGACCACCAGGGCACCGACTGGCGCGGCGCGGCCGAGCGCCACATCACGTACGTGTGGGCGTCGTCGACGGACCGGGACGACCTGGTCGAGGCGCTGCGGGCTGGCCGCGCCTGGTTCACCGACCTGGCCCGGTACCGGGGCGCCCTGGACATCGAAGTGGACGGCCGGACGGCGATGGGCGCGGTCGTGGTGACCCCGGCGGCGGAGGTCGTCGTACGTCTGGTGGCCACCGAGCTGCCGTCGGGCGCCTCGCTGGAGGTGATCACCGGGACGGTGGACCTGGCCGGCGTCGACGATCTGAACCCGGCGACCCGAACCACCCGCATCTCTGGCCGACAACTGCGGCAGGGCCGGCACGACCTGCGGGTGGAACCGGGCGAGGGAGCCTACGTCCGTACGCAGGTCAGGGGCGCGGACGGCGCGATCCTCGGGGCGAGCAACCCCGCCTGGCTTTTGGCCGCAGCTCCGCCGCGCGGGATTCCGCGAGCCCGGATTTTTTAGCGCCAAATCGAGCACCAGGTGGCTAGGTGGCCAGCCGGTAGTTGGGTATGCGACAAAGGCGTTCTTCCTCCGGCGCGTCGGTCCTGCGAGCGGTCACGCCTGGAGGTACGACGGCGCGGCAGATATGTGTGCCCTCCAGACAGGCCTCGCACCACAGTGCCGCGTATCCGACGTCTCCGTCCGCAGGGTTGGTGAAGACGATGCGGAGCATCTGATGGCGGCAATTAGGGCAGGGTGATGCAGGATCGTCCGGCAGATTACGGTAAACCTGATCGAAAACGCTCAGCCACTCGTCGAACGTTGCCATCGCCTCACCTCCGAACCCGTCCTGTTCGTTGATTGCATGGCTGAGTCGTTCTTCAGCTGGCGAAGAGAGCGCCGGGCGGGAAGGCGCCGTTGGAGCGGAAAGTCCTGATGATCCTCGAGGTGATCGCGCTGGCTGCCGAGTTGAAGGTGCCGTCCTCCACCGATGCCCGCAGAGTCTTCTTGTCGATGATCAACAGGCGGTCGAAGTCCTCATCGAAGCCGAAACGGTATTGCACCTCGTCGTCACTCTCCATGACCCGACGAGCGGTAACCATCATGCCCAAGGCTGTCCTCGATGCTGACAGTCCTGAGGTGTGCTGATGCTTCCACTGTGGCGGTTGATCTTGCGGCTGTTTGACGCTGCTCGGCGCCCTCGAAGCGCCCGTCCTTGCCACTTCATCAGCCTTGGCTGGAGTCTCTCGCGTACGGCTCCCAGACGGAGCGCTGGTCGCCGTCGGGCGACGTTCCTGGCGGGAACCGGGTGAGACCCAGCCGTGGATCCCACGCGGCGACGAGAATGTCGAGCCCCGCAACAAGGGCTGCGGGCCACAGGGCTTCGGATGCAATTTCATCGAAGACGAGCTGAGCCTCCTGCAGCTGGACTTCCCGGTCTCGTCCCGTATACCCGAGGTCCCATACGATGTCGTAGTCGTCCAAGAGAGACTGCTCCTCACCGGTCGCTTGCGGGTCGGCGAGGTAATTCCTGTCAAGCTCGCCGCCGACCTCCTTGGTCCTGTCCGCTTGCGCCGGCCGGCTTAGGAAAACGCCGCCCCTCTTTCCAGTGAAGAGCTTCATGTTGAGAGCAGCGGCAAGCCGCACGGCAACCTCCTCAGGCGGCCGATCCGTACGGATGAATACATGCTCTTGAATAGACATCTAGGGACCGCCGTGTCTAGTCGGGAAGAAAGATGATTCGGTTATCGCCGAGAATGATGCGTACCCGGTCCGGCAGCGGGCTGCCATGCTGCCGGTGCTGCCCGACCGCCCTCGCGTAACCCCGCCGTGCGCCCTCTTCGGTCAAGCCGACGGTCCGGCCGTCCATGACGAGTTCACCCCCGCCCTCCTGGGCCACCTGCTTGCCAGCCGTCAGAATGTTGCGCCTGACGCTCGTGCTGCCATCGCCCTCAAGCGTCTTGAACTCGGTGACTGTACCGGGGTCGTCCGGCCGTCTGCGCACCATAGAGTCTGGGTTCTTCAACTCCTCGACGTTGTCGACGCGCTCTCGTGGGTGCACCATCTCGCCTTCTTGTGCCAGGCGCTCAGCGATCGCTCGCTCCTTGCCTTCAAATAGCCCTTTCGGGTCGACCACCCCGGGACTGAACTGATCGTCGAGCGGTCCGCGCTGCTTCCCGGGGTCAAAATCAGGACCTCTCGCGTCCGGACCGGACCCGCCGCTTCGCTGGGGCGTCGAGTTGTGTGGCTGCGAGCCGCCGGCCTTCCCGCCCAGCTTGTTCAGCCACTGCTTCAGTTTCTCGATGAGGTCGCCGAGGCGGTGCATCTCCGGGATGAGGCGGCGCAGGCTGGCCAGCAACCCCCGCAGCCACTGTGCGATCTTCGCGCCCCACGCCGCCACCGTCGTGGTGACCTGTTCGACCACCAGGGGAGTGGCGAATCCGAGGCTGGCGGCCTCTTCCGCCGCGTACACGATCAGGCGGGACACGCAGGTGGCGATGGCGTCTCGGACCATGAGCCGGACGGCGGCGATGAGCATTCCGGCGCCCTCGGTGACCAGCGCCATGGTGTCGGCGGCGTCGCTGAGGCCGACGATGGCCTGCTGCTGCTCGCCGGCCCAGTTCCGGTAGGCCG